>CAXYWN010000024.1:0-13846 GCA_964292625.1 uncultured bacterium | reverse complement strand
ACAAAGCTGTGATTCTGCTCGGGATCCAGCACTTCCAGCAAAGCGGAGGAGGGGTCACCGCGGAAATCCCGGCCCAGCTTGTCGATCTCATCGAGCATAAAAACAGGATTAGCCGTTCCCTGACGTTTAATCTCCGTCATAATTTTGCCGGGCATGGCGCCGATATAGGTGCGCCGGTGTCCGCGGATTTCGGCCTCATCATGAATTCCGCCCAGAGACATACGGATAAATTTGCGTTTGAGAGCGCGTGCGACAGACTGCCCAATTGAGGTCTTGCCGGTGCCAGGAGGTCCCACAAAACAAAGGATGGGGCCCTTGAGGCTTCCCCTCAGTTTCTTTACGGCAATATACTCCAGCACGCGTTCCTTGGGCTTTTCCAGGCCATAATGGTCCTGGGTAAGGATTTTTTCGATGCGCGGAAGATCCAGCCTATCCTTGCTGTGGGTTTTCCAAGGCATGTTGACAATCCAATCCAGATAATTTCTGACAACCGCATACTCGCTGGCGGCAGGCTGCATCGTGGAGAGGCGGTCCAGTTCCTCATAGGCTACTTCTTCCACATAATCCGGCAGGTTATTCTTTTCGATGAGTTCCTTCCATTTAAGGATCTCTTTGCTCACCTCGTCGCTTTCGCCCAGCTCCTTGCGAATGGCCTCCATCTGCTCGCGCAGGTAATAGCGGCGCTGGTCTTCGCTCATCTCCAACTGGATGTTGCTGCGGATGGTGTTTTCCAGGCGCATCTGGCGGATCATTTCAGCCAAACAGTTATTGAGATGCTTAAAACGTTTCTTCAGGTCTATGGTTTCCAGGATTATCTGTCTGTCTTCGATCTGAAGGTCCAGATTTCCCGCGATAATATCGGCAACCCGTCCGGATTGCTTGATGTTGCTGAGCCCGGCGATCATCTCGTTGTTGAGAATGGTGCTTTCTGAGGCAATCTTTTCCATCAGTTCGATGGCGATGGTCCGATAGGCATGAATCTCGGTGTCTCCCGCCGTCAGTTCGTGAATGCTCTCCACATCCACCATGATGAAGGGTTCACGCTGTATAGTGCGCTGCAGGCGGATGCGAGAGGTTCCCTGCAGCAACAGGCTGATCGAGCCGTCCTGATTGCGCAACATCCGGAGGATGGTGACAGCGGTGCCGATCTCGTGGAGTCCGATGTCGTTAGGGCTGGATTTATCCCTGTCCAGAAAAAAGGCCATTGTTTTATCATGAGCCAGCGCGTGGTCTATCACCAGCCTGGATTCTTCGTCGGTTACCACCAGCGGCATCAGCAGGTACGGAAACATCACCACATTATTGATGTGCAGCACCGGCAGGCTTCTGGGAATCCGGTTAATTTGTTCTTCCATTGTGCTCTCCTGAGCGATAATTACTATTTGTATCTACTTTCCGTTTGAGAAGTGTCAGCGGTCAGATATTGATAGTATAACTGAGCTTCCGCCTCAAGCCAAAATGAGGAACAGGATCATGTTCAGGATCCCTAAAACAAGGTTGATACCCCCGACAATCTTCAACATAGGTACATAGAGGTATTGGCGGAAATATTTGTAGAAAAACTCCAGGTCAAACTTCTCGTCGAATTCGTCGATACGGTGTTCGATCCGCCACTGTTCAATTAGGTGGGGCACCATTTGACGCAGTAGCTTGCCGGCAATACCACGCACGGCATTGGCAGCGACGTCGCGCAGCTTGGCTTTAAGTCCGCCGGGCAGTAAGCGCCAATCATCAACAAAGGATAATTGATCCCAGACACTCTGGCGAATCTGCTCTTCCAGATCGAAAAGATAACCGGATTTAAGGTTGGGGTCGCCGGCTTGCCCAAGAAAATCGTGCAGCAGGTCGCGGGCTTTATTGAACAGCCAGTCGCGTTTGCGAACCAGAAAACCTGGCGTAAGGGGGTTCCTGGCGCCAAAAATCTTGCGCTGTCTGGGGTTGAATAAAAACCATTTGATCAGATATACCAGCAGCAGGCCTAGGCTAACATTCAGGACTATGAATAGCAGGGATTTGAGAAACAGCATCGAACCTCCTCAGTTCAGGGACACAAAAAATCTATTATTACACATGGTTCAGGATATGACCCATTTTATTCTTCTTGGTTTGCAGATATTCAAGGTTTGTCTCGCGGGCCGGCACCTCAATCGGCACCCGCTCGGTAACTTCGAGTCCGTAGCCTTGCAGCCCCACGATCTTCTTGGGATTATTGGTGAGCAGCCTGATTTTCTTCAGGCCAAGATCTTTGAGGATCTGGGCTCCGATCCCATAATCGCGCAGGTCGGCCGGAAAGCCAAGGTCCAGGTTTGCCTCCACTGTATCCCGTCCCTCATCCTGCAGATGATAAGCCCGCAGTTTGTTCACCAGGCCAATACCTCTCCCCTCCTGCCGCATATAGAGGATGACGCCGGTCCCTGCTTCAGAGATCAGCTCGAAGGACCGCTTGAGCTGTTCTCCGCAGTCGCAGCGCGTGGAATGGAGAGCGTCTCCGGTGAGACATTCCGAGTGAACACGCACCAGCACTTCTTCATCCTTTTTAACATCTCCCAGAACCAGGGCGAGGTGATATTCGTCGGATACGGTGCTGATGTAGGTTAGGATATCGAAATCCCCATACAGGGTGGGCAGTTTGGCCTTGGATACGCATTTCACCAGCTTTTCGCGGTGCCGGCGATAGCGGATCAATTCGGCGATGGTTATTATCCTAAGTCCGTGTTTTTCCGAAAAAGGGATCAGGTCGTCCAGCCGGGCCATTTCGCCGTCTTCGCGAATAATCTCGCAGATGGCGCCAACCGGGTTCCGCCCGGCCAGTTTGGCCAGGTCCACAGCCGCTTCAGTATGTCCCGCGCGTTTGAGTACGCCGCCGTTTTCTGCCCAAAGGGGAAAAACGTGTCCGGGCCGCATGAAATCATCAGCTTGGCTGTTTGGATCGGCCAGCGCGAGGAGGGTCTTGGCGCGCTCAGGGGCGGAAATTCCTGTGGTGGTGCCTGCTTTGACGTCCACCGGGATGGTAAACTTGGTGCCGTGGCGATCGGTGCTCTGCCTCGTCATCAAAGGCAGGTCCAGTCTCTTGAGTGCGCTCTCTTCCATCGGCGCGCAGAGCAATCCTTTGCCCAGAGAAATCATAAAATTCACCTGGGCGGGAGTGACAGCGTCCGCCGCCATCAGGAGGTCACCTTCGTTTTCGCGGTTCTTGTCATCCACCACGATCAGCATTCCGCCGTTTGAGATGATCCGAATTGCCTCATCGATGGAGCAAAAGGGGTTTTTATCGTTTGTATCAGTCATTTTTACCATTCTTCATTTTCACTAAGGATCGAGTTTAAATCGCGGGTATCTGTGTCAATCCCAAAATATCTTTCCAACCATGCCAGGGTATAATGGATGTCCTGAGGCGGATCAACCTTGATGTCCAAAAGCTTGCCGGAAATAGGCTGCACAAATTGCAGTCGCCAAGCATGCAGGGCCTGCCTCAGCAGATGAGTGGTCAATAGTTCCGTCACCTTGCGTTTCAAGTTTTCCGGCACCAAAGCGTGCACCTGCCGGCGGGTGTTATAAAGTAAATCGCCCAAGATAGGAAAATTTCGATCTGCAAAATGGACCCTGATCTGGTGCATTCTGCCTGTTTCCAGGCTCACTTTCACCAGCGCGAAGCAGTGATAGTATTTGATCACCTTGTAATTTGTGAGCGACCAGCGTCCTGACTGGGTCACGCACATCTTGCGCGGATTGCTCATGCTCCGGCCAATATGGCTTTCGATGCTGTCTTCAGGCAGATCCGGATTCCCGCAGGCTATTGCCAGATAGGTCTTTTTGATCTCCCGGCGGGCAAACATGTTATTGAGTGCGCTCTGAGCGGGATCGTTCTTGGCTATGATCATCAGGCCGGAGGTTCCCCGGTCGAGCCGGTGCACGATCCCGGGACGGTTGGCCTCTCTACCGCTGGAAAGGTCTTCCCGCCAGCGAAAAACCATGGCATTCACCAGGGTCTGGTCGGAGGCGCCAAAGCCCGGATGCACAATCATTCCTGCCGGCTTGTTGATCACGGCCATGTCATCATCTTCGTAAACCACATCCAGAGGGATGTTTTGAGGTACGACCTCGCTGGGGACCAGGTCTGGAAGAGTGATCACGACTTCGTCGCCTTTACTCAGTTGAAAGCTCTTTTTAACAGGGATCTTATTCACCAGAATACTGTCTTCTTCGATCAATTTTTCGATGAAGCTACGGCTGTAAAGTTCCTGAATACGCAGATCTACCAGATATCTATCCAGTCGATTGCTTTCTTCTCTGTCGTAAAAGACCTTAATCTTGTTTCGCATGCTCAGTGAAGGCCAGGGTATAAACTCCCCCGATCGATTCTCCTTTGGTGTTGCGCACGATGGAACCGTTCAGAAGAACCTGCTGTTCGTAGTTGGTATCTGGAATCCTGTTGTCATAAAGGTTGTCGCCGAAGCGCAGGGAATCGGAGATCTTCTTAAATATCCGCTGGTCGAATTCTTTTTTCAGTTTCAGGTCACGGATATTTTTGTACTCGTTCAAAACAGGATAGCGGCGCCGCAGTACGTCGTTGCAATAGCTGATATCACCGTTGTTGAGCGCAATCAGAGTGCCGCTCGACAAGAGGTTTATCAGCTGTTTGATGCGCTGATCGTGCTCGTATATCTTGTTTTCTTTGGCAGTATCGAAGCCCTGGATACTCCGCAGCATCGCCTTGAGCCCTTCCAGGAGCTGCACCATGATTTTGTCATCGGCATTGACGGCAATCTCAGCATCGATATCCACCTCATAGTTACCTTGGGCGATTTCGTTTACGATCTTGCCAGCCCGACCCAGGGATTTTTTCAGCATCACCGGGATCAGGTTGTAGATCACCACAGTGTAAATAAAAATAACCAAAACCGAGATAATCACAGTCGTCTGTAGATCGTTTACCAATGATTTCAGCTCACCGCCCCGGGCGATGATGACCAGCAGAACTACGGTTTCGAGTAAAAACAGTCCCATCAACACGGCGATGGCGGTATGATAGCTTTTGCTTATGGATCTTTTCATAACAAATCCTTTCTATTGGCCACATCACGGATCAGGCGGTCTATGGCCTCTTTTCTTCCCATCAGCATCAGCACGTCGCCTTCGTTGATGATGTCGTTGGCCCCAGGCATATCGTTTAGTTTCTGCTCCACTTTGTTCTTGCCTTCATCCGTTACGGTCAGGTAGTTGTATTTGATGGCGATCACGTTGATCCCGCGTCCCGTGGGCATGGCCAGTTCCTGCAGGGATTTTCCCACAAACTCCTGAGGCGTAACCAGTTCGAGCACCACATGCCCGCTGGTTAAATTGTAGTACTCCAGGATATTCTTGGAGATCAGGGTATTGGCGAGCTGAGAACCGACAGTCTCTTCGGGCAGGATCACGCGTTTGACGCCGATCAGTTCCAGGATGCGGCCATGCAGATGGTTTTCAACCTTGGCATAGATGATGCCCACGCCAATCTTTTTCAGGATAGCGCAGCTCAGGATGGATTCCTCGATATTGCTGCCGATTCCCATAACCACTGCGTCAACCTCGTTGAGATTCATGTTGCGCAGGGTGTTTTCATCCGTGGAATCCATGCAAACCGCTTGGGAGACCTTGTCGCTGATAGCGTCCACCAAGTCCTGGTTCTTGTCGATGGCCAGAACGTCCATCCCGTTCTCTGCCAGGATCTGAGCCACGGTCATACCGAAGCGGCCCAATCCGATAACTGCATAACGTGCCATAGTTCTTCCCTTAGCCGATGGCTATTGTTTCCTTGGCGTAATTGATACTTGTTTTCCGGTTCCTGATCGCAAATGCGTAGATCATGGTCAAAGGCCCGATTCTGCCTATGTACATCAGGAGAGTAATCAGTATCCTGCCCAGCGGGCTCAGTCCGGAGGTGATCCCCGTGGAAAGTCCCACGGTGCCGAAGGCTGATATCGCTTCGAACAGGATCTTATCGAAAGAGAAAGGTTCCACCTGCAGCAGCAGGAGTACGATGAAAAAGACGACGGCAGCGGAGAAAAAAACCAGGCCGGCAGCTTCACGGAAATTCCCCGAAGGGATGCGCCGCTTGAACACGCTGATATCTTTTTTTCCTTTGAGCAAAGAGAGCATCATCAGGCCCAGCACGGAAAAGGTGGTGGTCTTGATCCCGCCTCCGGTGGAGCCGGGCGATGCGCCGATGAACATCAGAACCATGCTCACCAGCAGGGTTCCTTTGCTCAGAGCGCCAATATTGATTGTATTAAACCCTGCCGTGCGGGTGGTTACCGACTGGAAAAAAGAACTCAGCAGCCGCTGATGAATACCGAACCCCTTCATCGTGCCGTAGTATTCCATTACAAAATAGGCGATCATCCCGCCTACAATCAGCACGGCCGAAGTCACCAGCACGATTTTGGAATGCAGGCTTAGTTTCTTCACTTTGTCCCGCTTAAAAAAGTACCTGAACAGGTCGATATTCACCGCAAATCCAATACCGCCCAAGAAGATCAGAATCGGAATTGTGAGGCTCACCACAGCGCTGTCCCGGTAAGCGGCCAAATTGTCGGAAAACACCGAAAACCCTGCGTTGCAAAAAGCTGATACTGAATGGAACACAGAAAGATAGATGGAGCGGTTCAGCGCATGGTCCTGAGAGAATTGCAGAAACAGCAGCGTAGCCCCGATTAGTTCTATAATCACGGTTACTATTACTATGTTTTTCAGCAGCTCCGCCACGTTTAACTTGTTTGTGCCACCCACCACCTGGCTCATCACGTTCTTCACTTTCAGGTTGATGTTTCTGCCCATCAGCAGCGCGAAGGCTGTGGATACTGTCATTATCCCCAGCCCGCCGATTTGGATAAGCAACAAAATAACTATCTGCCCGAACTGGCTGAAGTATTTGCCTGTATCGGCCACAATCAGGCCGGTCACACAGGTGGCGGAGGTGGAGGTAAATAGCGCGTCCACAAAAGGGGTAATCCTGTTTTGGGCTGAAGCTGCGGGTAGCATCAGCAGTATTGTTCCTATGAATATCACCAGCAAGAAACTCAGCATCAAAGTCACAGGCGGATTGACTGCCAACCATTTATAAACCCTGCCCTTGGAAAAGCGGAAAAGGATAAAAATCAGGATGAAATAGAATTGCCGGATCAGCAGGAAGAAGATCGCGAACTTGGCGTTATAGGTCATAAGCAGCAAGCCCGCCGCCAGCATCACAACATCGAAGAACACCACTTTCTGCGTGCCACGTTCGTCTTTGAACAGCAGCCGGTTGACTATCGCCAGGGCCAGTAAAAGCAGATTGGCTGCTGCGGTGAGAGTCTGAACCCGGTTGAAATCCGTGTAATAGCTGATCAGGGGTTCCAAAAAGAGAACCAGAAAGCTCCAAACAGCCAGCAGATAGGCTGCCGTTTCGATCTGTCCCAGAATCAACCGGATAAATTTACGCATATTCTACTGGTTTGCCAATTTATCAACTATGGCGTTGATGGCGGCTGCCACCGCTTCTATACCCAAGCTGGCATCCAGCATGGAAAGCAGGCCCCGCGCGGCAAAGAAATCTTTCAGCGCCAGGGTCTGCTCGTAAAATTCTTTCATCCGGCGGGTGATAGCCTCAGGTTTATCATCATTGCGAATGATTAATGCGCCGCCGCAATCGTCACAAACGTTTTCCCGCTGGGGCGGATCGCTCACCAGATTGTAGTTTTTCCCGCATGCATGGCAGATCCTGCGCGAAGATATTCTGATCATGGACACTTCTTCTGCCAATTCCAGGAAAAAGACCTGCCTCACTTCAAAGTGTTCCACCAGATACTCTGCTTGCACGAGAGTCCGGGGAAATCCATCAAATACTGTGCCCTGGCGTCCGGGCAGCAGGGAACTATCCATAATCTCAAAGACCAGGCTGTCCGGCACCAGGTCTCCACGCCGGATGATGTCCTGCACTTGAAGGCCAAGTTCGGTGCTTTTCATCACCTGTTCACGGAAAAGGTCGCCAATATTGATGTGCTGAAAGTTAAGCCTTTCGCTCAAAAGCTCTGCCTGGGTGCCTTTCCCGCTCCCCTGGATACCGAAGAAAACGTAACATTGCATACAATCTACCTTAATATAGGCAAAATATTCCGATGCTCACAAGCTGTCAAGCTTTCTGCCGTTCCAGCACGACAAAGGCCAGAGCGTATTCCTTTTCGTGAGTCAGCGAAAGCAGGATATTGTCTGCCGCCAGCATGGCCATCCGTTCAAGTGAGCCGTTGTGGAGCCGCAGCTGGGGACTGCCGCCGGCATTCATCACCACTTCTATGTCAACCCAGTTTACCCGGCCGTCCCAGCCGGTGCCCAGTGCCTTCATCACCGCTTCTTTGGCCGCGAACCGGGCCGCATAAGACTGTTCCGGGCGCGCCTTGCTCTGGCAATAATTAATCTCGCCGGCGCTGAAAACCCGCTCCACAAATCCGGGATAACGCTCCAGCAATCTGCGAATCCTTTCCACCCTCACGATATCGGTGCCAATTCCCACTATCATCAGTGCTCCGTGTTCTTTTGTTCCAGTTGCAGCAGCTGCTGTTTCATCTCCAAGCCTCCGGCAAAGCCGGTCAGGGAGCCGTTGGAACCTACCAATCTGTGGCAGGGTATCACTATCGGCAAAGGGTTGTTATGAGCTGCTTGCCCCACCGCCTGAAAGGCCCGGGGACTTCCAATTTGTTCTGCGATCTGTTTATAGCTGCGGGTCTCGCCGTACGGTATTTCCAGCAGGGCGTTCCAGACATCTTTCTGAAACTGCGTTCCCTCGAACTCAATCTCCAGCGTGAAGCCCTTTCTGTTTCCACTAAAGTATTCCTGGAGCTGGCGGTCGGCAACCCCCATTTCCGGCTCCTGCGCCGCGTCATCTCTGCCTTTACCCAAGAAAACGATCTGACGGAGCTTGCCCCGCGCTATGACCAGTTTCAGTCCCCAGCCCCCGAAGGTCATGTAGCCAAATTCCTGTTTTGTCATGCTTTACCTCGGTTGAACAAATAGGCTTAAAAAACGAGAGCCCCGTTCTCTTAGCTGAGTCTGGGGCTCTGGATGATGGTGTTTCGTTCCTAAGCAGTGAAACGTCTGCGTTCCTTGGTGCGGCCCGCTTTACCTTTGGCCTGGCGCAGATAGAAGAGTTTGGCTCTGCGTACCTGGCCGAAACGGACAATCTCAAGTTTGTCGATGTTCGGCGAATTCTGCGGGAATATACGTTCCACGCCAACGCCGTTCGATACTTTACGAACTGTGAAGGATTTGGAAATCCCCGATCCGCGTTTCTGGATCACGATTCCCTGGAACACCTGAATGCGTTCCTTGCTACCTTCTCTGATTTTATAATGGACCTTCACCGTGTCACCGGGACGAAAATCGGGAAAGTCGGTTCTGATTTGGTCTCTGCCAACTGTGTGCAGAATATCCATGGTTCCTCCCATATATGTACTCGGAAGAAATGCGGTCCAACACAACACTTACGGCACTACGGACGGACAGATGGTTATAATCCCCCCAACCGGAAATCGGCTCGAGGATATGGTCTGCCGCTTGATGAACTTCATCACATAAGCCATAACCGGTTCCAAAAATAAGCAAAACCGGTTTCTTTTTTAAGGTCAGAGTTTTCAGATACCTGAAAGATATCTGTTTTTGCAGAATCCGCGCGGTCGTGCTTACGATTAGCGGACGCTTTTCTTCCTGCATTGTAATCTCGTTTAACATTGTTTCGATCGTTTCACTGTGGCGAATCCGCGCAAGAGCCCGGCTACGCTGAGGATTGTAGGGCAGCCCCTTTTCCTGCCAGAATGTTCGGATCTGCCGGAGCAGTTCCTTCTGACGGGGATCGGAATGAACGATGTAATAGGCTTTCACTCCGTAGGTCTCAGCCGCGCGGGCTATAGCGTGAATATCTAGATTGCTGATGGAGGTGGTCACCGTCTCTCCGGCCTTATTCAGGACCGGATGATGGACCAGGGCGATGTACAGGGCGCTCATTTTTTGGGGGCCAGATCGGGACGCCTTACGTGGGTGAGGCTGTCGGAACGTTCTGCAGCCCAAGAGCGAATCCGGGCATGATTTCCTTCCCTTAGCACCGATGGTACGCTCTGTCCCATCCAGCTTTCCGGACGGGTGTAACAGGGAAAGCCCAGGCCTTCGCGGCCATCGCTGAAAGAATCGGTCGCGGCCGAATTGATGTCTCCCAGTACTCCGGGCAAAAGCCGTGCCACGCCGTCGATGAAGGCCAAGGCGGGAATCTCTCCACCGGAAAGGACGTAATCCCCCAGGGAGAGTTCGTCGCAGATGGCCAGATCGCGCAGACGCTGGTCTGTCTCCTTGTAATGTCCGCAAAGCAGAATCACGCGGGGTAGGGTGGCGTAATATTCCAGAACCTGTTGATCCAACTTCCTCCCCTGTGGGGTGAAATAGACCACCGGAGCCCAAGAATCCTGCACCAAAGCCGCGATAGCCTGATACACAGGCTCGGCCCTTATCACCATCCCGGCAAAACCGCCGAAGGCGTAGTCGTCCACTTTGTTGTGCTTGTTTCCACTGTAAGCCCGAAAATCAGTTATATTCACTTCCAAAGCCTTGTGGGCAATGGCGCGGGCAACTATACTGCTTTCCAGAACGCTATCAAAAGAATCCGGAAACAGGCTCAGAACATCGATTTTCATTTGGCATTTGCCGCAAGCAAACTGTCCGCGTTGACCAGAACGATCACGCTGGGATCGGGGATAATCTCTCCAATGAAATAATCCACCATGGGAATAAGATGCTCAGCATCGTCTGGACCGGTCACCACCAACACGTATTGGGCGTTGTTGTGAAAATAATCCGTGACTTTGCCGACTTCGCGACCCTGATAAACGACCGTGTAACCGATCAGATCATCTGGTCCCCCGGCTTCGTCTTCCCCGGGGGGCAGCGCAATGATCACCTCACGGTGCAAGGCACGCTCCTCTTCGATCCCTTCCTCGGCAAATTTTAGCCGCAGTTTACGATCGGATATGTCTCTATCACTTATAGTTACGAAAAACACTCTATCGCTGTTAAAGATCAGAAAAATTTCATCGGATTCAGCCAGAATACTACGGAAATGCGGCTTTACCATTACATGGTAAAAACCGTCCGCGTCGATCCCGCCCAACCTGCCGATGCCGGTTAGGTCAGAAACATTCATCTACTCGATGATCTCGAGCTCGGCTCTTTTCCCTTGCTTGGTGCTGACAGCATTGATGATGGTACGGATGGAGCCGGCTGTGCGGCCTCTTTTTCCTATCACCTTGCCGATATCGCTTTTAGATACGCGAAGCTCGAAACGGGTGACATTTTCGTCGGGAATTTCCGTGATACTCACTTCACTGGGATCGTCAACCAGGGCCTTGACCAAGAATTCTATGAGTTCCTTCACATCATTCATTTGGCACCTCTTGCTTATCTTCTTGCTTATCTTCAGCTGCTTTTTTGCTTTCTATTTTCTGTTCGTGCCGGATCTGCAGGATGCCGGCTTTGCGCAGCAGCGAACGCACTGTGTCGCTGGGTTGCGCGCCGACTCCGAGCCAATACAGGGCGCGATCTTTTTCTATTTGAATTTTTGAAGGATTGGGCTTGGGATCATACCACCCAACACACTCTATGTATTTGCCATCACGGCTTATGCGTGAATCCACCGCTATGATGCGGTAAAAGGGCTGGTCATTCGCCCCCATCCTTCTCAGTCTCAGCTTGACCATTATCTCTCCTTGCTTTTTCCATAAGAATAGACTATTTTGTGCCAATTCTTTTGTAAGTCCTCTTTTCGTCAAGGGATTTCTCTGGATTTCAAATTCAATTTTCTCTTGACATTATTTCCGTTTGAAAAAGACATTGTTTCAGCGTGGACGGTAAAAATTGCGCAGATTGTCGATAATTGCTGCTTGCATACTGATGCTAACGGCACTTGAATGCTTGACTGGAGATCTGGCGCCACCTGAGTCACCAAATGTTTAAACCTGCCTGTTCTCCCAGCCGCAGCCACCCGCTTCTCTCCCTGAGATCTCGGCTAACACCTCCCGTGCAGAGTTCGGGTAGTGTGCGTTGAGCCCAGAAGAGCTGAAGCAAATGACGCCCAGGGCGAGACAAGAAGATGCACCAACGCATTTAGGAAATTATTATACAACATAACAAGCCGCGCGGGAAATGTCAATCATGTTAAGCATGCCCGCGCGGCTTGACAATAGAAGGATCAGAATCTTTGCCCGAGGGTAAGGCTCCATGTGAGGGTTTGGCTGTTTTGGTCGACGTCAGCCTGATGCACGCTGGTTTTGCGGTTCAGGCTGGTGCTCACGCTCATGTTTTTCCAGGGATATATATCCAGCCCCAGAGTCAGATGGTCGTAGGCTTGAGTGTCCTGAGCACCGTTGAGATCGGAGCGGCGATATTGCAGGTAGGAGATCAGCTTTTCCTTAAACAGAGAATAGCTGAGCCTGGCAGACAGACTGAGGCTGCTGTCTGTGCTCAAAGCATCGGAATTCTGAATATCCCTGTCCAACATACCCAGCGAGGCGTTAACTTGCAGGCGCAGCGGGATTTTGCCAAACTTGCTAAGCAGGCTTAGGTTGATGCTGTTATTCCGGTTTTGGCTCTCCTCAGCATCGTCGATCCGGCTGCCATCGGTTCCGTTGCGGTAACTTATTTCGCAGAGATAGGGCAGGTAATTAACCCGCGCGTTGTTAAAACCGGCACCCAAGGTGAGGGATTGAGAGTTCCGCCGATAGGGAATGAAGGGAATGTCTTCCCCGATGGCAGAGTTGGCGGAGTTGCTTGCGTCGCTGTTCAAAAATCCCCCGCGCAGGCTGAAGTATTTAAAGAGGCGCAACGAGGCCTGCAGATGCCAAATCTGGTAGGCGTTGGTTTCCGCGGCTGTATCAAAAAGGTTGTCCTGCTGCCAGGAATAAGTTCCGGAAAGGAACAAACTGCGGCCAACATTAAACATATCGGAGACAGTGATTGATCGCGTGTCCTGCTTCTGGTTCCAAGTGCCCAGAGCGTAATAGGCAGGGCCTGTCGCGGAAGCGTTCACATCGATGATGTTATTCAGAAAATTGGTGCGCAGATAAGCCCTGGCGGCGCAATTCGGCAATCCAGGCAGAATCGGTTCCATGTTGCGGTTAATCACAAAAACCTCGGCCAGATCAGCCGGATCGATATAACCGAAGCCGCCTATATATTGGCCAATCTCTTCCGCCGAGATCGGGCCAGGCCAGGTATTCCGATTGTAGAGGCTTCCGGCAACTTCTACGCCCAGATTGGTGTTCAGCGCGGGGATGTTGATCCGGGTGTCGAAACTGGCCACCAGATTATCCTGCGGCGCCACCACGAACAGAGTGTCCGCGGTGACAGGATCGTAATAGATGAAATCAGCAGGGTCCAGGGAATCGATTATATCGCGGTTGCGAGTGAGCGTTAGAGACATGGCCAGTCCCTGTTCTGAACCCAGGCGAAGTTTGCCGCCCAGAGCTTCCTGCCGGAAGGCGGTAGAGCGTTGGGGGTCGCCTTCAGAGATGGTTTTCCGCACCAAGTCGCCGCCCACAACTTCCAAGCCGATATATTTACCGAACAAGCCGCCGTAAAGACCGCGGATGCTTTTGTTGCTCATGGCCAGAGGGCTTAGCTGCGGAGTGTTGTCGCCGGCCTGAACGTTCAGAAAAGCCAGTTCCAGACCCACCCGGTAGCTATCCACGGATTGTCGGTTGGGGTCCTCAAAGCTGGAATGCAGGGTGTTGACATTCACTTTCAGTTTCTTATAACGGGCGTAAAAATCCAGCCAGCCGGCGTAGTCGTTCTC
>CAXYWN010000023.1:0-14140 GCA_964292625.1 uncultured bacterium | reverse complement strand
GGAATAAAACAGGATTGCTGGGCTTCTCGCTGGAGTTTGTGCGGGTGGACAGCCTGTTTTTTGAAGCCGGGATTCAGGGTTTCGTGCGCTCCGAGGAAGACCGCTATGTCTTGGACTCCAAACTGAACAGTGACGGTTATCAGATTCACGGCCGGGCCTCTGCAGGAACGAGGTTTTGGAACACGCTGACAGGCCTCAGCGCCAGCTATGAGCGCAAACTACTGGACTGGGAGTATTACCAAACCGGCTCGCTTTCCGCCTATTTGAACCATCAGAGTCAGATCCTGCTTTTCAACAACAGCTTCAACCTGTCCAAGAGATACGACGATATCTATGTGCTTCTTCCAGAAAGTACTACCGGCGGCAGGGGTTTTTACAATTTGGACGATAGCCAGCGACGCAGTTCTCTTGTATATTCCGGAACGCTGGAATTCAAACCTTGGGAGATGGTCAATCTGTCCCTGCAGGAGAGTTTCAGCAAAAGGATCACAGATTTGGCTGAAAACACGATCCGCAACAATTCCGACCTGGTAAACCAAGCTTCTCTCTCTCTGGAGCTAAAACCCATTTACAACCTCGGTTGGGAGTCCACCTTCAGTCACGGATATGGTCTCAGAAAATTCAGCGTATCCCAAAACAGCCGATACACCGAAAACCGCTTCCTGTCTTCCAATCTGCACTGGGAATACAGCGGCGGAGACACTCTCTCCGCGGGCTTCTCGGTGGATCTGCAGCGCAGCAGCTTTCCTGATGACGGCAACCGCTGGGACAACGACCTCCGCCACATCCGGGCCAAGCTCATAAACGCCCATTATTGGAAAGATCGCCTGAAAATCAGCAACCGTTTTTATTGGAACCTCACGGACGACGTTTATTTGGACGGCCTCCTTTCCGGCAATAACAAACAAACGTCCAGTTACGTTTACAATCCGGAATGCGCCCTCTTGATAGGTGACAGGCTGCTCTTCAACCAAAAATACCTGCTCCGCGCAGATTACACCCAATATATGTTCGATCCCAGCGACAAAGCTTTTTACCGCCAGTTAGTTATGGAATACAAAATTGTTTTCGACAGCTTTCCCTTCTCCGCCCGCTCTCAGGACCAACGCTGGATGCTGCTGCCTTACCGTAACAACGATGGCAACGCCTTCCTGGCTGATCTCAGCTTCGGTTTCGAGCGCAACGAATACGCTGATTTCAACGACCAGCTCTATGTGGTCAACTTTAAAAACACCCGCTACACAACCTCGCTTACCCTCAAACACGACATCTATAATCTGTACTATATAATCCAGCCCCAGTATTCATGGGGGACTTGGACTGAGTATAATCTTTTGTTGGGTCTGGCTTGGAAATTCACCGATTCCTCACTGCTTGAGCTTTCCCTTAATCCGGTCGGCGACAGCCTGCAAAACCTAAACTGGCGCAGTTCTGTGAGCTTGGGAGCGCATTTCTGATGGATTCTGAACATATCCCCTGGATGCAACTGGCTTTTGAAGAAGCCCGAGCCGCCGTCACTGAGAATGAGATCCCTGTCGGCGCAGTGCTGGTGAGAGATGGGAAAATCATCGCAGCCGAGCACAACAGGACCCGCCAATATGCCAATCCCTTGGCCCACGCGGAAAAATTGCTCATTGACAAAATCCTCGCTTCAGAAATCAAGTATCTGCAAGAATACACCCTGTATGTAACATTGGAACCATGTTTGATGTGTGCCGGAATGATGATCTGGAGCAGGCTGGGCACTTTGGTCTTTGGCGCTTCCGATCCCAAGGCCGGCTCTGTTGGTTCCATCTATAATGTGCTGGCAGACAAAAGCTTTAACCATCACCCCAAGGTGATTCGCGGAGTGCTTGAAGCAGATTGCGCTTCCCTGCTCAGGGATTTTTTCCGGGAGCGCAGACATTGACACGGAGAGTTGCCGGAGCGGTTGAACGGGACGGTCTCGAAAACCGTTGTATCCTTACGGGTACCCAGGGTTCGAATCCCTGACTCTCCGCCATTTTTGCCTATGAGACAAAATGACATAAGGCTCCTTTGCGACTCAGGCTTGCCGCTTTGCGGCGGAGGCACTTTGCGGGAGGAGCTGTTGCTCTACAACGTTCCCCAGGCTTCCATAGCTCTGCTGATTCGGGAATTCGTCCATGCCACCGGCAAAGAGCTGATTCCGGACAGCGATGTCAGTATCCTCTCAGGAGGGCAAAAAGTGATCCTGATGTGTCTCTGCGCCCTTTTCTCCCCTGCCCCCAAAATACATTTCATCAATCTATGGCACTCCCTGGATTCCCAGAATCGTGATTGGGCGAAAGACCTGATCTCAAGGCTTCAGAATGGTAGGGAGATTAGTTTCTCGGAGGAAGGGCATGAAGATTGAGGCTGGCGATTATCAGGTTTGGGACGATTTTTCCCTGCGGATCTCTTCCGATCTGGAGTTCGGCCCCGGAACCCACTATCTGAGCGGCGCCAATGGCAGCGGGAAGAGCTCTTTACTCACCAAGTTAATACTTCCCCGACTACAGAAAACAACGGATGTTTACAGCGTCTATTTCGAGCAGCAAATGCACCTACAGGTAATGGCAATCAAGGCCTATGCCAGCGTGATCCGGCCTCATCGTAAAATAGACAACGAGGCAGATACGGTTGATTTCCTGCTGGATAATCTGCTCCGCTCTTGGCAGATCCGGCAGCGGCCCTGCTATATTGTTATGGATGAATCTTTGCTGGCGGAACACGTTTACAACTTTCTGCACGCCAAGCTTCCTTCATTCACTTTGATTTACTCAGCCCACTCGGTGCAGTTCCCTGCCTCGCAAAACCTCAGTTTCAAAGCCCTCTCCCCCATTTTGAGCGAAGTTTATGTCCACAATTCTTAAGCTGACCACCTCCTTCACGCTGCTGATCGCCATCCTGGTGCTGGTGCTGGGTGTTTTTATGAATAACGTTGCGGTTCAGCTTTTCTGCTTTGCGGGCCTGTCTCTGATCCTGCTTTTACTTCGGGGCTTTAAGAAGTGGCTTTCTAGCTACCGGGTGATGCTGCCGTTTCTGATCTCCCTCACTTTGGTATATCTTATCTTCGGAATTCTGAAGATACGTACCCTCGATGGCGAAGCAGGATCCGTGCTCCATTGGCTGGATTTTGGCCTGAAACGGATTCTACTCTTCGTCAATTCTGTCCTGGCGTTTCAACTGTTTTTCCAGCTGATAAGCTTCGCTGACCTGCTGCGCCTGCCTCTCAGGATTGGAACACTCAAATATGTGGTACTGGGTAAAATCCTCTTTGCCAATGCCTTCAATTCCTATGAAGACATCGCCTTCCATCAAAGTCTGATACCATCGGAGCAGGTGGGAAAGCCCAGTCTTGGCCACAGATTCAGAGTCCGTCTGTCAGCGGTTCTGGCCCTGCTGCTTACGCTGTCTCGAGAATCAAGAGTTCGCGGTGAACAGATCGACAACCGCATCATCCTCTGCCATGGCGGAAAAAGTGGCGGAACCGGACAATGGTACTTGATCCTGGGCTTTGTGGTGCTGGTTACCGTCGCCACAATGGTCATCCCGATTCCTGTGCCCGGAGGCGGGTTCTTCAACTTCGGCGACGTGATGATCGTCTTCATCGGCCTCTATGCTGGCAGCAAGGCTGGTGCCATCGCCGGCGGGATTGGCAGCGCCATCGCGGACCTGTTGCTTTTTCCTCTATTTGCGCCCATAACCCTCATTGTGAAAGGACTTGAAGGTTTAATCTGCGGTCTGGCACACCAGCGGAGCGGACTCTGGCAGATCATCTTTCCCCTGGCCGGAAGCGCGGTTATCGTGCTTGGCTACTTCATCGGAGAATGGTCTCTACCCCAGCTTGGCAAGGCTGTCGCGATCGCGGATCTCCCCGTCAATATCGTCCAGGCTTCGGTGGGCTTTCTCGGCGGACGTGCTCTGTTCGAAGCTGCCAAATATCTGGATATCTGACCCTCCGAACTTTCCCTTAAACTACGAATAGAAAAAGCCACCCCGTTCAGAGGTGGCTCTTATATTTTCCGGTTGAAGAGTTTACTTAAGCTCGACCACCAGGATTTTCTGCTTTCTAAAGGAATCGGCATCGGTCACCCGGAGTACATACTGATCTCCACCTTTGCTGATGTCATAAGACGCGGCAACGTGGTTGGAGAGGATTGAATAACCTTTTTTGGTAACCGGGAAGCTCACTTCCTGAGTGTCAAGGAGGTTGAATTCCGTGTATTTGGCCAAATCGGCGTCTCTGACTGTTGAAACTTTGCCGATACCCAGGATGCCGCCCTTACGGTCGATGATCCCACTGTCCAAAAGCTGTTTGCGGGTTCCCACGACGTAATAAAGCCGGTTGCTCTCAATGTTCTGATTGGTGATAATCCCTTCTTTTTCCTTGATGCGGGATTCGCGCAGGTTGATCTCGGTTTGTGCGGTTTGCCGTTCGGAATCCAAGGTGCTGGATAGGTTGGCGACTCTGCCTTCAAGCTCAGCAACGATCTTTTCCTTGTCCGCGACTGACCTTTTCAGTTTGTCCACAATCCCCTGAATGCTGGAAAGCTGACCTTTGCTGGCAGCCAGTTTGGATTCCAGGTTACTGATTAATTTTTTATATTCATCGATCTTGGCACGGGCATTGGCCAGCCTTTCTACCGGAGTGGCGCCGGGAATTTCGCTGGCTGTGCCGATAGTGCCCATCAGTTCTTTGTCGAACGTGTCCAGGCTGCTCTGGATCTCACTAATAGTGGCGGTAGATGTATCGTATAGCTGTTGCAGATCGGCATTGCTCTTTTCCAAACCTTTGGTTTTGCTGGAAGCGTTGCTCCACATCACTCCAAATATTATTGCGAGAATCGCTAAAACTGCTACTATAATCCATGATGTTGCTTTCATGCTTGACTCCTCGTCGGTGTTTGATATGTTGGGTCATTATTTTGAAATGCCGTATTGCTGTCAAGGATAAAGCACAGGTCTTATGAATTATTCAATCTTATCAGCCTGGACCAAAGAATCTGACCTCAAAGGCCGCAAGGTGGAGAGCGTCAATTTGGCCAATGGCCTACTCAGAATCCACTTTGCCGATTGGAGTGATCTGGTCTTTCTGGCCGCCACTGATGCCTTTGCCTTTCATAGCCTCGATTATCAGGCTCCGTCAAACGAGGTGCGGATTTGGGAACAGCTCAATCACGCCATCCTCACCGGGATCGAAATGGATGCCAATGACCGCATCATCCGCTTTTGCTTTGAACTGACCGATATCTACCAACAGACGAAAGAATATCTGCTGATCGCTGAGCTCACCCCACCCAAGCCGAACCTGATTCTGGCTTTGCAAAACGGAGCTCCAGTGGTGATCGACGCACTCCGCAAATATTCCTACGCGGATAATCCCCAACGCCAAATCCTGCCCAAACTGCCCTACCAGCCTGCCAAAACATCATACCAGCCAGTTTTGCAGGAAATTGCGCTCCCCCTGCCTCTGGAATCGCTGAAAACTGCCACCACCATCCTCTGCCCCACCGTTAACAGCTATTTGGAAAACTATTACCATCACGTTTACCTGGCCCGGGAGGAAGCGCAGCGCCTCCTAAGCCTCCGCTCCCGCTGGGAACGGGAACTGAAAAAGTCTAAAGCGAAACTGGCCAAGCAACAGGCGGAATCACGCGATGCCGATCAGGCTGAATATTGGAAGATCTGCGTTGAGACCCTTAAAACAAATCTGAACCGGATTTCCCGGGGCCAGACCTCTCTTGAGGCAATCAATTACTTCGATCCCGCGCTGGCTACGATTGAGATTCCGCTCAAGCCTGAGTTATCATCCCGGCAAAACCTCCAATTCTATCTGAAGAAATACACCAAGGCCAGGCGGGGCAGGGAACAAATAGGGCAAAACGTTGCCGCCACCCAAAAGGAAATCTCCCGTTTGGAGAACATCCTGGTTCGGATCGAAGCCGGCGAGGAAGTCGATGCTCCATCTGGCAAAGGTTTTGGCAGCCTCGGACGCAAGCTGGACATGGAAGAAAAGCTGCTTCGTTTTCGGATAAACGAAGATTTTGAGATTGTCATCGGCCGCAAAGCCAGCGAGAATGACTTCATCAGCACCCAGCTCGGCCGGCCTCACGACTGGTGGTTCCACACCCGAGTTTACCGCGGTTCCCACATTCTGCTGCGCTGTTTCCGCAAAACGGCCCCCAGCGATGACCTTATCGGGATTTGCTGCTCCCTTGCCGCCTGGTATTCCAAAGCCCGCTTTTCCATCAATGTCCCGGTGGATTACACCCAAGTCCGCTTCCTGCGCAAACCGCGTAAGAGTCCGCCCGGATTCGTGACCTACACAGACCATAAAACAGTATTTGCCGATCCTAAAGATCTGCGTTCCGTTCGCGAAGAACTCAAACTGTGAGCGCCAAGGTCAAGGATCAGGCCTTCCTGATCAAATGCATCCCCTACAGCGACAGCAGCCTGATTCTCAAGGTTTTCGCCCGTGAACACGGACTTCTATCCATTCTGGCCAAGGGCATCCGCAAAAAGCCTGAATACTGTCTTCTGAATCCGCTCTACATTTATGAGCTCAGCTTCTACGAACCGCGGGAGTCAGGGCTCTGTCTCCTGGGGGAGTTTTCCCTCTCGGCGGAATTTGACCTTTCTGACCGGATGGAATGCTGGACCGCCGCTCAATGCGCTCTGGAACTCTATGCTCAATTGATCCTTCCCGCTGAGGACAGCCCTGCCTATTTCGAGCTTCTGGTCGATTATCTGGTCTATCTCAACTCGTTGGAAAAGAACTCTGTGCTGATTTGGTGGCGCTTTCTGCTCAGGGTCTTCAAAATGTCGGGAATACCCTATGATCTACAACTTTGTTCCGTCTGCCTCTGTGCCGATAATCCTCTCACAACTTTTGAAAAGGGCAGCGGAAGGCTGTTCTGTTCGGGCTGCGTGGACGCGTTACCTGATCCGAACCGCTACGAACCGCTCAGTACCCTTTCTGCAAAAATTCTGCGCCTGCTGCCGGTGATTGGCGAACACGTGACTATCCTGCGGCCGGACCGCGACAGCGTGGCTCAATTGAACAGACTTTTTGCCCTGCATTATTTGGGCCATTTCGACAAAGCCCTCAAGCTGCGCGGCCTTGAAGTTCTGGAGCAGCTCTATTCCTGACTCTCAGGCGCCGTTAAAATCCTTTAAAAAGGCTCGAAAGAGTTGATTTCCCAATAGTAACGTTCCGCTGCCTGCTGGATCAGCAGCAATTCATCGTAATGCCTCTTTTCCCATTCTGCCAATAGCTCGAAAAATTTCTTCAGCTCAGGAATTTTCACCATCTTGGCACTGTCCTGGTAATGGGTGAAGGCGTCTTTTTCCAGCAAGAGAGCGGTGGATATGGCACTAAATAAATACTGGTCTTCGCCGATACGGCGGATAAAACTTTCCGAAAATATCGATTCTTTTTCTTTGGTTTGACTCAGTTCGGCTGGAATATCCGAGGGCAGTAAATCCTTGCTGATCTCCTGATAATACTTCAGCAAATAGTTGAAGTGCATCCGTTCTTCATCAGCGCGGCTGGCAAAAAATTCCTGCACTTCAATCTCATCTGACCGTTTACTGGCATTTTCATACAGGGTTACGCTATCTTTTTCCGCCTGCATCGCTTTTTTGATTGCTTTCAGCATGTCGTCTTTCATTATTTCTATCCTTATGATGATGATATTATAAAGATATTATAAGCCGGTAATCGTTATGCGCAGAATTTTCTTTGTTGCGGGCTGCACAAGTGAATTTCCTCTTGCCAAAAATCCCCACATATTCAAAAAGGGTTTTTAATAATAACTTAACATGGAGACCACTTGAGTCCTAAATTTCGTGCCCTGATCCTCGTGTTTATTCTGCTGCTTGGCATCAGCCTGCTGAGCGGGGAATCATTCGGTGAACGCACCGCCGCCTCTTTGAAAGCCCGGGGTGTGAGTCCCTGGCTAATTGTGCTGCTCATCTCGATGCTGCCGATCGTCGAGCTCCGCGGAGCCATCCCCGTCGCCATAGCTGTTTTGGGGATGTCCTGGCAGCAAGCCGTGCCTTTGGCGATCTTGGGCAACATGATCCCCATCCCTTTTCTGTTGCTATTTCTGGAGTGGTTTCTCAAGCAGCTTTCGCGTTTCCGCTGGGGTAAAAGATTCTCTGACTGGCTCTACGGCCGTGCCCGTAACCGGGGCAAAGCGGTGGAGCGCTACCAAGAACTCGGCCTGATCGTCTTTGTCGGTATCCCCCTCCCCGGAACCGGCGGTTGGACAGGCTCCCTCGCCGCCCAGATCTTTGGCCTGAAATTCTGGAAATCCCTTCTCTGTATTTTTGTCGGCGTCCTGCTTGCCGCCCTCATCGTTACTCTGATGACACTTTTAGGTACCTCCATTTTCTGAGCCGAAGCTAATGCCTAAAACCGCTTTTCATATCTTTTGGCTGGCCGGGGAAAACTCCGGAGACCTGCACGCCAGCCTGGTGATGAAAGCTCTCAACGCCGCCCTGCCAGAACTTCGCCACAGTGGGATCGGCGGGTCCCGGATGCAGGCCGAGGGGCTCAAGCCGCTCTTTGCTTTTGCCAGATTCAACGTGATGGGTTTCACGGAAGTTCTGGGTCATCTTGGCTTTTTTTGGAAAGTTGAGAGCACCCTCAAATCATTTTTCAAAAAAGACCCGCCAGACCTTGCCATTTTGGTCGATTATCCCGGCTTCAATCTCCGCGTTGCGCGTTTGGCCGACAATCTTCGCATCCCCGTGCTTTACTTTATCTGTCCCCAATTTTGGGCATGGAAACACGGGCGGGTCTTTCAGCTTCGTGCTAACGTCCGCCATGTGGCTTGTATTCTTCCCTTCGAACCGGAACTGCTGGAAATTCACAATGTCGCCGCCACCTACGTTGGCCATCCCATTGCCAAAGAAGTTTCTTTCGAGCTGGACCGAGCCGGATTTGCCCGCTTTTACGGATTGGATCCCGCCAAACCCTGGCTGGGCTTCATGCCCGGAAGCCGTGATAACGAGATCAAAAGAATGCTGCCGGTCTATCTGGAAGCAGCTCGAGAACTATCCTCCCAGGGATTCGAGCTCCTCGTATCCAAGGCCCTCACGGTTTCACATCCCTTGTTCATGGATATTTGCGCAAGCGCCGGGATCCCCAATCTGAAAGTGATTGACGGCTATCGCTACGAGATGATGAAATATTCCGAACTCCTGATTTGCACTTCCGGCAC
Source organism: uncultured bacterium (assembly GCA_964292625.1). Lineage (GTDB taxonomy): Bacteria > Cloacimonadota > Cloacimonadia > Cloacimonadales > Cloacimonadaceae > Syntrophosphaera. Next base: position 4,910 of record CAXYWN010000023.1, on the reverse strand, counting down.
GGCCACTCTGGAAGCCGCCTATATCGGCACTCCGCAGATCATCTGCTATAAAAGCTCCCCTCTTTCTTACGGGATCGGACGCTATCTGGTGCGGCTGAAACATGTCGGCCTTCCCAATATCGTTCTGGACAGAGACCTGCTGCCGGAGCTCATCCAATCCGAATGCCAGCCCCGGGAAATCGTCCGCGTCGCCCGGGATTTACTAAACGACCCCACTAAGCTTGACACGATGAAAACCGGTCTCTTAGGTCTCAGGGAGATATTGGCTGAACAAAAGACCAGCGTGGAAATGCTCCAACTCATCAAACAACTCCTGGCCGATTATGCCTGAAATATTATTCCAACTGGAAGCCATTGCCGGCGCCTGGCTACTGCGTCTGTGGCGCGCGACCCTCAGGATTCAGGCGCTCAATCAACCTTCTAACAACTATCCATGCGTTTACGCGCTCCAACACCGCGACCTGCTGCTCTTAACAATTCAGAGGATCGATTGCGGGATTGCCGTGATGGTCTCCCGTTCCCGTGACGGTGAACTCATCGCGCGGCCTCTGTCCCGCCTGGGTTTTATTCCGGTGCGCGGATCATCTTCCCGAAGCGGTTCTCAAGCGCTTAAAGAATTGGTTCGCCTGGCCCGGATGAGAAGCCTGGCCATCACTCCCGATGGCCCCAAGGGACCGGCGGGTTCCATCCAGCCTGGAGTCCTGCAGCTTGCCCTCTTGGCCAGGATTCCCATTATTCCGGTGGTCGCCGCTGCCAATCGCCAGTGGGAAATCAATTCCTGGGACCGCTTTCGCTTGCCCCAACCCTGGTCCAAACTAACCGCCACCTATGGACAGGAGATTCAAGTACGTTCCCGGGACGATTTTCCCGCCGCGGAAGCTGCGATCCGTAAAGCCTGGCAGGAGTTGGCGCCCAAACCATCTCAATAGGGCGGCGTTTTCCTGGCTCTAAGATAGTTAAGGGCGGAACAAGACAAGTAAAAAAAGACTCTCTTTCAAATCGAGCGGATAAGTGGACAGAACCAACATTGTCGCTCACTTACTGTTAGCCCGTCAGCTTCCACTTTGCTTCCCCCTCACCTCCCGTGGCAGCCAGGAGAAGTGAACGAGAGGCTCTCCAGAAGTGAACGGGCCAAGCGCAAGGGCTAAACAAAATTGGCGATATTCTCAACAGATCTGCACTTAGATTGAAAATAAGCACAAAAAAGCCGGAGATGATTCTCCGGCATAAGGTTTGGTTTTTTGCTCTGATCTATCTCAGGGCGCGTTCGCTCAGGCGGCGGACATATTTGGCCAGGTTGGCGGGAGAAAAGTGGTCAATTTTCTTAGAACCATAATCCTGCCAGTCAGACTGGGCGGTAGCCACCAAAACGTTATCCACATATTTGTGGTTCATCTGGGTGATTTCCAAAGAGTAGTCTGAGCCATTTCCATGGTCCTGCACGAGGTTGGCTGCGAATGTGTGTTCGCGGGCTGAAACTGCAATGTCTGTATCGGTAGTTTCGTCATCGTAGGGATCAGTAGGATCGAAGGCATAGACCGAAGCGGTCTGGAGTTTGCTGTTGCCAGCCAGGGTCCAGTAGGCATAGGCACTCTGCGCGGGATTGAAGGTTTGCGGGAAAATCGCGTCAGCGTTGTAAACCACTTTCTCGCGGGTTTTGACTTCAGTTTCGCCGTTCACAATCAGTTGGAAGTCATAGGTGCTACCTTCGGTGAGGGTAGTTTCACCCATCCAGAAGTCCAAATGATTCACAAGAGCGATGGTCTTGTCGCCGATTTTGAGTTCGAGTGAACTGGGAGCCACATAATTGTTGGTAGGGCCGATCCACATAACGCTGACGATATGGGTCTCGGTATGATTGGCTGGTCCGGCTAATGTCTTCACTGACCATTTTGCATCTCCAGGCTGGGTGATGTTATCAGTGTCGCAGCTGGTAAGGAACAAGCCCATTGCCAGCGTAGCCAAGATCATTAGTATAAAGAATTTACGCATATTATTCTCCTTATATTTCGATTCTTCAAAATCTATTATAAATCGTGCCTGTATTTGTCAAGCTTTTATTGTTATTTCTTTCAACTTTGGTTGTTTCAGCAGGCCGGAAAGAGTTTATAACAAGCTCTTATCATGGCTTTGGGATTGTTACTATCTCTGCATTTTAGATTCAACCTGGTGTTGCGCTGAGGGGAACGGCTTGCCTGAACCCCACAACGCGATATATTATCTTATAAGACAAGTTCAAAAGCTTGGTAACCAATATTTCAGGGAGGAATGATGAACAACTATTACAAGCTTACGCTCAAATGTCCAAAATGCGGCGAGGAATTGGGAGACAGCGCCAAACTGATAGACAAGGTCCCGGCGGCTAAACTCTCCATCCGCTCTGGCAATGAAGAAGGTACCATATGGCTTTCAGCGCTCTATGGCAGTTTTGCCAAGGAATCCACTCTCCCCGTTCGAGACGGAGAGACCAGCGTTTTCTCCTGCCCCCACTGCCATGCAGACCTAACCTCAAAGGAAAGCTGCAACCTCTGCCAGGCCCCGATGGTAAACTTTCATCTCTTAGAAGGCGGCAAAGTCCATATCTGCTCACGCGTTGGATGCACCAAACATTCCATCGAATTTGAAGACCTTAATACCGCCATCAGCCACTTCTGCAACCAATTTGAGCTGCAATCCCAAACTCCGGATTGATATCCGTTAAACGCGTCTTTAAGGCAGATAACCCCTCGAAATAATCACGCAAAAAAAGGATCCGGCGCAAGCCGGATCCTTTAATCATATCTGCTGAGTTAAACTCAGTTCATCTTGGTTTTAATCTTGTTGTAACGGGTTTTCTGGGCAGCGGTCATGTCTGGCGCGGCACCAAGTTCGGTACTCAGGGTTTCGACCTTGGTACGCTGTTCCTGCAATCTTCTAATTTCCCTGGGATCGGTGGGATTTTTCGATTTCATGGCAACATAACGGTCAACCGCTGTTTCATATTCAGCAAGTTTGCCATCCCAATTCTGGCTCTGAACCGGAGGTTTGGGTGGAGTCACAGCTGGAGTTGTGGGTGGTTTGGGTTTTGGCGTGGTGGCAACCGTAGTCTCTTCAATCACTTCTTCAACTATTGCGGGGAATTCAAGGCCCATGAGCTCGGTGTTCAGTTCGAAGGAAGCAACTTCTTTCAGGATGCGCTTGATATAGTCTTTGTTCTCGATCGCCCCAGTGCTGAAAGTAATTTCCTTTTTTTCGCCAACAGGGCTTTTCATCAGGGCAAGGAGTACTTCCTTGTGTGCTTCCATGAGGGGCACGCTTTCCATACCCATCACTGTCACGCCATCTGCGTTTTTGAAGGTGAGGGTCCAGTTGCCGAGCATCAGGCTGTCTGGATTGTCGCCTGTGATTTCTTTCGGGAGTTCTGCGCCGATGGTCATTTCCAGGCCGTTGTCTTCTTGTTCGAGGGTGTAAGTGCCGTCGGTTACTTTAATGTACTCGGCGGCGTTGCCATTTACCAAAACGTTTGTCACAACCAAGTTCTTGCCTTGGGCGCCCTGGCTGAATATCTTTAATATTCCGTATGTGATTACCCCCAACGCAATAATTACCAGAATTAAGCCTAGGGCATTGATTTTCCTTTGGGGTGGATTGGAATCATAATCCGGCTTTGATAAATGCAGAGGGGATGATGGTTCTTCTGCATGAGTATCCAGTTTTCCACCTACTGTAAATAAGCCCTTGTTTGCGGCATTTATCAAGAGGTCATTAATGCTTTGCGGTCTGTTCTCCTTGTCCTTTTGGGTCAGCTGATTTATAAGTGCTACCGACCCCTCCCTGATATAAGGATATATTTCTCTCGGATCCGGTATCTGCTCTGTTACGATGCAGTGCAATATAGCATATTCACTGCTTGTATCAGTATCGAAAGGAAGCTTGCCGCTGAGCATTTCGTAAAGTACCACGCCTGACGAATATAGATCCGAGCGCTGATCTATGTCTTTATCTGCCTGTACTTGCTCGGGACTCATATAACTCATTGTTCCCATCCGTGTTCCGGTATGGGTTAGGTGCATGTCGTCCATCATCCTGGCTATGCCGAAATCCATCACTTTGACCGCGTCACTCTGGCTTTCGTCGATCATGATATTAGATGGCTTGATGTCACGATGGATTATGCCTTTGGAATGCGCGTATCGCAACGCTTTCAGTATATGTTCAAAGATTGGTATGGCCCTTTTTTCAGGAATCGGACCTATCCTGTCGATCAATTGCCTGAGAGTTATTCCCCTGGAGTATTCCATCACCATGAAGAATTGGGACTCAGATTCAAAAAAAGAATACAGACCCACGATATTGTTATGTGTCAGCTGACCCTGTATCCTCGCCTCTCTGAGAAAACGGTTCTTAAATTCGTTATCTTGGGTCAGTAAGGGATTCAAGCATTTGATCGCCACATCCCTTTGTAACAGAATGTCTCTTGCCAGCCAGACTTCACCCATTCCGCCTACACCCAATAGGCTTATGATCTCATATTCCTTTAGTCTGTCACCTTGTTTCAAATTCATCGCCAAACTCCATGCAAATTAGTAACTAAGCAAATAATCATCTGTATTCGATTAGATACTTACACTCTTTTATTCCACATAGGATGATGCTGTTGCCGGGTATTTCAATTAGTCAAGTGATATCTTTGTTGAGTGTAGATATGTGCGGGTTTTTGCGCATAACCTGGTGCTGATAATGACCAATCAATATACCATCACTTTAAGCCGGACAAGATGTTAGGTAAAAAACAAATACAACTATGTCATTTTAAAAAAAGATCCGGCGTAAGCCGGATCCTTTTATCTTATCTGCTGAGTTAAACTCAGATCATCTTGGTTTTGTTTTTGTTATATCGAGTTTTCTGGGGAGCAGTCATTTCTGGAGGG
>CAXYWN010000022.1:0-14248 GCA_964292625.1 uncultured bacterium | reverse complement strand
CATAGGCTCCAAACATATATCAGCATTGGGTTTGGAGGCTTTCTCCCTACTTGCTCCCTACTTTGGAATCTGCTTATTCATGCGCTGGTCGCTCTGCGTCACCCCGGGGGAAGGTGCTAAAGTATATGTAATAGAGAGCTGCTTATTGCTTATCCATAGGCTCCAAACATAGACCAGCATTGGGTTTGGAGGCGATCTCCCTACTTGCTCCCTACTTTGGAATCTGCTTATTCATGCGCTGGTCGCTCCGCTTAATCCCGACTGAAGGTGGGAAAATCTATTATAAAAAGAACTGGATTCCAGCCTGCGCTGGAATGACGGGAAGGGCCTGGAATCACGGGAGAGCACTGGAATGAAGGGAAGGTGCAGGGGCCTTTTTGAGTGGGGAAGGGTTCCGGCAATGAGGGATTGCGAAACGGCAAAGCTCTTTCTCCCAAACCATCGCTATGATTCTGTCGCCCACAGGGGGCTTTTCTGGCGGTTGGGATCCGACCACGAGGGGCTCCGCTGCGCTACGCACCCTCGCTATCAATCTGCCGCCCTCCGGGCTTCCTTACTCCACCACCTCAATTTTCTATTTTTAATTCTCTTTTAATCCTGTTCATCCCTATTCTCTTATTTTTCCCAATTCGTGGAAATTCGTGTAATTCGTGGACAAACCCCCCGTAAATCCGGGTATCCTGGGTTTTCCGCCGAAAACCCCTACATCAATATCCTGCCTATCCTGTCATCCGTGTTCCCTTTTTTCCCCACCCTCAATTCTCTTTCAAATCCCCTCAATCTCAAATCTGTGCTATCTGTGTAATCTGTGTGCCCTTCTTTTTCCCCATTTCGTGAAAATTCGTGTAATTCGTGGACAACCCCCGTCTTTTGTCCCAATCATTGCCCATCCACTTCCCGCTGACTTCCCAATCGGCCAATGAGAACTGTGCGGGAAGCAGGCAGGAGGTGAACAGGCTAGCGGAAACGAAGACCTCTGCGCCATCCGCGTTTTTTTCTGCGTAATCTGCGTGCCATCATCTTTGAAACTCGGATCAGACAGCCATTCCGGGCAAAGCAAAAAGGCGGGAGTAATTCCCGCCTTGATATTGCTGTTATACGCGCCGTATTAGTGGGCTACGTGCTTGTGAGTGGCTTCTTCGAGCACCTGGCCGGTATTGGGCGAACGTTTGAAATAGAAGGTGTGGAGCAGCTTGAGGGCAAGCGGGGAATTGGGCTCTCCCAGGAAGCGCTCATAGACCTTTTGAACTTCAGGATTGTTGTGGGACTGGCGCACGGGCAGGTTGCGGTCTTCTTCGTAGAGCGAGAGTCCGCGACGGGCACGCGACGCGATGTCGTTTCCGTAGGGCTGTCCGCCGCCGCCGACGCAACCGCCGGGGCAGGCCATGATTTCGATGAAGTGCCAGGGGGATTCGCCTGTGGTGGCAAGGCCTTCACGGACCCGGTCCATCACCTTGCGGGCGTTTCCAAGCCCATGGGCAACTGCCACGCGCACTTCGCCGAAGCCGGGAATATCGATGGCAGCTTCTTTCACGCCTTCCAGGCCGCGAACGGCACAAATCTCGAGGTTTTCGAGTTCTTTGCCAGTCACCAGGAAATAGGCGGAACGGATGGCTGCTTCCATCACACCGCCGGTGGCGCCGAAAATGGTTCCCGCGCCGGAGTAGAAGCTCATGCCTTCATCGGGTTCCTCTTCGGGGAGGTTGGCGAAATCGATTCCCGCTTCCTTGATCATCCGCATGAGTTCACGGGTGGTGAGCACATAGTCGGTATCCTGGAATCCGGAATCGCGGAGCTCTGGGCGCCGGGCCTCGAATTTCTTGGCGGTGCAGGGCATAATTGCCACAGACACGATCTTGGCGGGGTCGAGCTTGTGTTCTTGGGCGTAATAGGTTTTGGAAAGCACGCCGAACATGCTCATGGGAGGTTTGGCCGTGGAAACGCAATCCGCGAGGTCGGGGTAATATGTTTCCATGACCTTGATCCAGCCGGGGGAACATGATGTGATAAGCGGACGCTTTTCTCCTGCTTTGAGTTTGGTGACGCATTCGGTGCCTTCCTCAAGGATGGTGAGGTCGGCGGTGAAGTTGGTATCCATCACGCTGTCGAAACCAATCTTGCGGAGGGCGGCGTACATCTTTTTGGGAGTTACGGTGCCCAAGGGCAAGCCAAATTCTTCGCCCAGCGAAACGCGGATGGAAGGAGCTTCCTGCACGATCACGTGTTTGTCCGGATCCAGGATGGCATCCCAGACAGCGTCGATTTCGCTGCGTTCATGCAGGGCGCCGGTGGGACAATAGACGGTGCACTGGCCGCAGTTCACGCAGGGGCTGTTTGCCATGCCCAGGCCAAAGGCGGTGTCCACGTGGGAACCCATACCCCGGTCGGCCATGGTGAGGGCAAAGACAGTCTGTACTTCGTTGCAAACGGTGACACAGCGCCCACAGCTGATACATTTGTTGACGTCGCGGATGATGGAAAGGGAAGTTTCATCCACTGGCTGTTTGACCAGGATGCTGGGCAGGGCTTCAGGATCCACGCCAAGGTTGTTGGCGAGGGTCTGGAGCTCACAATGGTTGTTCGCCACGCAAGAGGGGCAAACGATATCGTGGTTGGACAGGATCATTTCCACCAGGGTCTTGCGGTAGGCGCGAAGTTTTTTGGAGTTGGTGACAACCTTCAAACCTTCGGCCACAGGGGTACAGCAAGCGCGTTTGGGAACAGGGCTTCCGGCGAGTTCCACCACGCAGACGCCGCAATTGGCCGTGGGCGGCAGATCGGGATGGTAACAGAGCCGGGGGATGTAGATCCCGTTCTGGTCGGCGGCTTCTATGATGGTCATGGTGTCTGGAACTTCCAGATGCTGACCATCGATCCAGATATTTACAGTTTTAGCCATTTCATATCCTCTTTATTTTACTTTTTTGTTATCGCAATGAATTCGTCTTTGAAATATTCAACCGCGGAACGGATCACCATCACGGGAGACTGGCCGAGGGCGCAGAAGCTGGTGGCGAGCATTGTTTCGGAGATGGTAACCATCAAGTCCAGGTCTTCCATGGTCCCCTGGCCTTTTTTGATCTTGGTGCTCAGCTTGTAAAGATGCTGGCAGCCATTGCGGCAGGGAGCGCATTTTCCGCATGATTCGTGGCGGAAGAAGCGCAGGATGGACCAAAGCATATCCACGACGCTCTGATGTTCGTTCATAACGAGGATGGCTCCGGAACCCAGAACGGCGGCGTATTCTTTGAGGCTGGCGTAATCCATATTCACATCCAGCATCCGCTCGGGCAAAAAGACTCCAGCCGCGCCGCCGACGAGGGCAGCTTTGAAGCGGAAACCTTTTTTCATTCCGCCGGCATAATCGTTGATGATGGTGCGCAGGGAGGTGCCCATATCCACTTCACAAAGGCCGGGGTGGGCAACATCGCCGAGGATCGTAAAGACCTTGGTACCGGCGGAATCCGGCGTCCCGTGGGCGCTGAAAGCGGCGGCGCCTTCCTTGATGATGAAGGGCACGTTGGCCAGAGTTTCCACGTTGTTGACCACAGTCGGGGCTTTCCAGAGTCCCTCAACGCCAGGGAAGGGCGGTTTCCAGCGGGGATTGCCGCGGTTTCCTTCCAGGGATTCGATCAGGGCGGTCTCTTCTCCGCAGACATAGGCTCCGGCACCGATCTTGATGGCGATATCGAGGTCAAATCCGGATGCGAAGATGTTTTTGCCGAGGATACCGTATTCCAGGCACTGGTCGATGGCCTTCTGGAGGCGTTCGATGCAGAGCTTGTATTCGCCGCGGATGTAGATCCAGGCTTTGGTGGCACCCACAGCGCGGGCGCAAATCATCACGCCTTCCAGCAGCTGATGGGGATCGCCTTCCATAATCAGGCGGTCCTTGAAAGTTCCGGGCTCGCCTTCATCGGCATTCACCACCACATATTTCTGGGGCGCATCGATGGGAGCGGTGAAGCTCCATTTGATGCCGGTGGGGAAACCGGCTCCCCCACGCCCCTGCAGGCCGGACTTCTTGACTTCGTTAACGATGTCGAGCGGCTGCATTTGGGTGAGGGCTTTTTCCCAAGCTTCGTAACCGCCGGTGCCGATGTATTCGTCGATGCTTTCAGGATCGATGATACCTGAATTACGCAGCACAATGCGGTTTTGATAGTTGAGTTTGGGGGTAAATTTTCCCACGGCGTCCAGCATCAGGCGTTTTACGGGGCGTCCCTTGAGGAAGTGTTCTTCCACCAGTTGGGGAACGTCTTCGAGCTTGACGTCCTGGTAATTTACGTTGTCGGGATAGACAGAAAGGCAGATCCCGCGTCCGAAAAAGCCCAGGGGACCAGTCTCCAGGACGTTTATTTCTTCCTGGAGATTGTGTTTGGCAAGTTCGGTGCGGAGGACTTTGATGAAGTCTTCGACTCCAGCCTGGAGCGAGGTTTCGTTGATCCCGACCAGGATATGGCTGCGATAGAATTTCATTGGTTCCCCCTTCTGATCCTGGCGATGATTTCTTCCACCCTGTCTTCGGTGAGATCGCCATAGACATCGTTGTTGATCATCATCACGGGCGCGTTTCCGCAAACACCGAGGCAGGCACAGAGTTCCAGGGTGAAGATGCCGTCCTGGGTGGTTTCGCCGGTCTCGACGCCCAGGAGAATCTTCAGCTTGCGCAGGATGTTTTCGCTGCCTTTGATATAGCAGGGCGGGGATTCGCAGAGGCGGATGATGTTCTGTCCGCGGGGTTGGGTGCTGTACATCGTGTAGAAGGTCAAGACTCCGTAAATGTGGTTGGGCGGGAGATTGAGGTATTCCGCCACCGTCTGCAGCGCTTCTTCAGAGATGTAATGCTGCGGATGGGTGTCTTGGATATCATGCAGGATGTAGATCAGGTTATCTTTTTCAGGAGTGTATTTGGCACAAATTTCTTTATACATTGGTACTCCTTGTCAATCGTCAACAATTTTGGCGAGGGCGGCAGTACGCGCAACCACGTCTTCATGTATGCCCGGAATCCGGTCGATGGCCTTCACAGGGCAGACATCCTGGCAGTTGCCGCATTTGATGCAGTCCACCTGGTGGATGATATATTTTTCCTCGCGGGATCCGCTGATGCAGCTCACCGGGCACTTGCGTGAGCAGAGTGAACAGCCGATGCAGCGGTCTTTATCGATATTGAAATGGAAGAGATCGGTGCAAACCTTGTTGGGGCATGCCTTGTCGCGAATATGAGTTTCATACTCGTCGCGGAAATAGCGGAGAGTGGAAAGCACGGGATTGGGCGCAGTCTGCCCGAGCCCGCAAAGCGAGAGCTTGCTGATGGTTTCGCCCAGGCGCTGCAGTTCGTCGAGGTCGCTTTCCTTGCCTTTGCCGCTGGTGATGCGGTCCAGGATATTATACATCTGCTTCAGGCCGATGCGGCAGGGAGGGCATTTTCCGCATGATTCATCCACGCAGAAATCTATGAAGAACTTGGCCACGTTGACCATGCACTTCTGATCGTTCATCACGATCACGCCGCCGGAACCCATCATGGCTCCGCGTGCCTTGAGGCTTTCATAATCCACAGGCACATCCAGGTGTTCCTGGGTGAGGCAGCCGCCGGAGGGTCCGCCCAGCTGAACCGCTTTGAACTTGTGGCCGCCGGTCATACCGCCGCCTACTTCAAAGATCAGTTCACGCAGGGTGATGCCCATCGGGACTTCCACCAGGCCGGTGTTTCTGATGTCGCCGGTGAGAGCAAAGACTTTGGTTCCTTTGCTGGTCGCGGTGCCCATCGAGGCATACCATTCCGGGCCTTTGACAAAAATGGTGGGCAGGTTGGCCATGGTTTCCACGTTGTTCACCACGGTCGGTTTGTCCCAGAGTCCTTTCACAGCGGGATAAGGCGGTTTGGGGGTGGGGTTGCCACGCTCGCCTTCCAGGGAATGGATGAGGGCCATTTCTTCGCCGCAGACAAAGGCTCCGGCTCCGGTGCGAACCTCGGCATCGAAGGCAAAATCCGAGCCGAAGATATGCTCGCCCATCAGGCCAACTTCTTTGGCCTGGGCAATGGCTTGTTTGATGCGCTTGATCGCCAGCGGATATTCCGCGCGGATATAGAAGAATCCTTTGGAAGCGCCGATGGAATAGGCACCCAGCATCATCCCTTCCAGGATGCGGTGGGGATCGCCTTCCAGCAAAGAGCGGTCCATAAAAGCGCCGGGGTCGCCCTCGTCGCCGTTGCAAATTATATACTTTTGGTCAGCCTTGATGTCGTGCACCATCTGCCATTTGATGTGAGTGGGAAATCCGCCGCCTCCGCGACCGCGCAGGCCGGACTTTTTCACGATTTCGATGGCGTCCTGAGGCGTCATTTGGGTGAGCGCGGTGCCCAGGGCTTCGTAGCCTCCGGTGGCAATATACTCATCCAGACTTTCAGGGTTGATGTAGCCACAATTGGCCAGCGCGACTTTGATCTGCTTTTGATAAAAGGGCAGTTCCTTTTTGGTGGGGATCGTTTTTTCCTCGTCTTGCAGCATCAAGCGCTCGACGGGGCGTCCTTTGATGAAATGGTCGGACACGATCTCCTCGACGTCTTCCACGGTCACGTGTTTGTAAAAGACGCCTTCCGGATAAACCACTATCACTGGGCCGTAGTCGCAGGGGCCCATACAGCCGGTCTCAATGATGTTGACCTCGCTGGTGATACCTTTTTCGGCCAGAACGGCGTGAAACCGTTCCTTGATCTTCAGAGAGCCTGCCGATACGCAGCCGGAGCCGCAACAGATCAGCAGGTCAATTCTTTTCAGAGACATGTATTAACCTCCAGGTCAGTCGCCAGTTGATACAACGTAATCGGAAACGACTCTGCCATTGACAATGTGTTCGACTACCACCTTTCTCACTTTGTCCGGGTTCATATTCCCGTAAGTGACTTTGGGTTTGTCCTCTTCGATGAGGTCCACGACCGGTTCCATTGAGGAAAGGCCTTTTTCGCCGGTCTGGGTGACCAGAACGTCGGTGAGGTTGCGGTTGGAAATTTCTTCCAGGAAGGTCTTCATGACTTCACGGGCGCCCATCGCAATACCGGATGTTCCCATCCCCACCACGATTTTAATACGCGTGTTGCCGCCACGAAGTTTCATTTCTTCTTGGGCTTTCTCACGAATTTTTTTGAGGTCTGCAAGTGTTTTCATCAGACATTCTCCATGTTTGTATTTTGTATTCCTTCATTTAAAGATTGATCAATATATTCGATCACATCCGGGTAGGTGAGCGGGATATCGCCCAGTTCCTCTTTGATGGCGGCCGTTTCGAAGTGGAAGGAGTGTTCTCTGCCGTTCAAGCAACTGATCAGGATTACCTGAAAATCCACCTCGGGATGGCCGATAATGGTGCCCATCAGGGTCGCCTTGAGATTGCCCAGAGGCATCCGGTCGATGTGATTGAGCTCAAAATCGACCGTCAGCACAGTTCCGAAACCGGGCTGGCTGCTCATTTTAAAAGATCCGTTGCTGAGCTCCGCGTTTTGCTTGAACAGCGGTATCCCCAGCCCCACCTTTTTTTCGCGGCTGCCCTTACTGGTGTAAAATGGGTTCTGCGCCATCTCCATTGTCTCACTGTCCATGCCGGAGCCATCGTCCTCCACAATGATGCGGAGCAGGTTTGCACCCACATCCTTGATCACGCGGACCTTGATGTTCCTGGCTTGGGCGCGGACGCTATTTTCGAGTATGTCCAGCAAATGCAGGGAAATATCTTGCATTCTGCTGGCCTAATTGTACTTTTTCAGGATTTCGGATACCTTATCGCGAGTGTCCACCCGTCCGTAGGTGTCTTCACCGATCACGAAGACCGGGGCCAGCGAACAGGCGCCAACGCAGCGGACTGCGCTTACTGTAAAACGCCCGTCAGGGGTGGTTTCGCCCATCTTCACACCCAATTCTTCCTCGATCATTTGGGCCAGGCGCGGCGCGCCTTTCACATAGCAGGCAGTGCCCATGCACAGGTTCAGGGTGTATTTGCCCCGTGGTTTCATCGTAAAGAAGTTGTAAAAGGTTACCACTCCATAGATCTTGTTGACCGGGATGTTCATTTCCCGGGCGACGAATTCCTGTACTTCCATGGGCAGGAAACCAAAGATTTCCTGGGCCTGGCGCAGAACCTCAATCAGGGGATTGCGCAGATCCTTGTTTGCTGCGATGACGTCTTTGAGTCTGTCATACAGCATGTTGTCTTGCTGTTTAGTAGCGGGAGTCATTAACTCCTCCTGTTTTATATTTTATACTAAAATCTGTCTTTCTGCCAGGCCCAGCGCGGCTTTGGCCAGTTCGCTCACGCTTGGTTTGGCGGCTCGTATTCTGCTGCTGCCGGAACCCAGGTCGGCCAGATAATGGGCATCAGAACAGCGCAGGAAACTTTTGCCGGCAAGCTCAGGATGCTGGCTGAGAAACCCCGCCAGATTTGCTTTGGCGGTGAGGCCAAAGAGATCAAATTGAGGTTCCGCAGGCAAAAATCCCAGCTGTCCGATCAGGCTGTTCACGAGTGCATCAACATGGGCGGGAACGCAGTATCCCCCAAAGCTTTGAGCCTTATTCACAGAAGCTTCCAAGTCCCAAAGGGAGGAATTCATCAACGCTCTTAGTTCCATTCCTAAAATGTTCTCATTTTCGTCAATGATAACTTGATCCCCAAAAAATTCCGGGTCGTTATCGATCGGCAGCAGAGAGGCATAGAGATCCTTGTCAAAAGCTTGTGCCGAGAGCGGATCGTCAAAATAGACCAGCAGGTGAATCTCTTCAGAGGTCTGCACTTCCACTCCCCAGGTGAAATTCATTCCTGCGGCAGCCGCGACGGCCGCGTAGGCCCGACAGTTGGCCAGAGAATTGTGATCCGTAATCGCCATCCAATCGATCCCGCAGCTTTTGGCCCGCGCGATCAGTTCCCGGGGCGACATTTCCAAACCTCCGCAGGGTGAAAGCACTGAATGGATATGCAGGTCCGCCGTGAACCATCGCATCTGCTATACTAATTGGTTCAGCATCCCGTAAAGGATCCCGGCCAGGCTGAAAGTGTCCAGCGGGCTGGAAACGAGGCAGATATCTTCTTGAGAAGCTTTCTCGACCACCGTTGCGTCGGGGCTGTTGCCCTTGGCAAAAATAATCGCGGGGATTCCGGTGAGGGAAGCCACCGCCACGGTGTTCAGATGCTTCATAATCGTGATCCAGGCTTGCCCTTCGCGGGCCGAACCCATCACGTCGCTGAGCATATCGCAAACATAGCCTCCGCTGATAGCAATTTCATCTGGTTTGATTTGAGGAGTGTGGTTCACGCCCTCGATGGCGGCGATAATTTCTGCCAGTGTAATCATATTTATATCCTGTGTTTTCAATCTATTTCTTCTTCCTTGCTGTGACGCTTGAGCAGCACAACGCAGTCGTCGATGGTGGCCTTGCCCTGCACGACGTCCTCCGCCAGCGCGTAGCAGGTCGGCGAACCGCAGGCGCTGCAGTTCAGGCCGGGCAGGGTGGTCAAAATCTCGTTTATCCGCTTCATCTTGATGATGGCGCTCTTGATGTCTTTGTCCAGTTCCATCACCGGGCGCGGTGCCAGCGGGACAACGTCAAATTCGCCTTCCTGATAAAGGGTGTCAAGTTCGCTCACATCTATCTCTCTGTCCTCTCCTTCCTTGATCATCTTTTTGATGCGGCTCATCGCGACAAAGGGATTTTCCACGCAGAAAGCCCCGCCCACACAGCCGTTGGTGCAGCTGCGCAGTACGATGTAGTCGTATTGGTCCAGATAGTGGTCCTCGATCCTGGAGAGTATTTCCATCACGTTATCCACGCCGTTCACAGACAGCACCCGGATGTCTTCACTGTCCACCAGTTCGGCCTGCACTCCCGAAAGTGCCCAGGTGAGTCCTTTGGGATAGGTTTCAATCTGGGGCGGGTTGTTTTGCAGGTGTTTAAGATGTTCGTGCACTTTTCCATAGATCATGCCGATGGAGAAAGCGCCGTCCTGAAGGTGTTTGTAGGCCCCTTCCGGCTGATGCACCGCGGTCACGTGGGCCGGGCAGGGCACGATCAGAAAGATGCCGATCTCGTCTTCCGCAAAGCCTTTCTCTTCCTTGATCTTGTCTCTCAGATAGCAGGTGAGAATGCTCATCGGCGCTTCCAGGTGAAAAAGGTTGGGCAGCAGGGAAGGATATTTCAGCTGAATCAAACGTACCACCGTGGGGCAGTTGCTGGAAAGGATGGGACGCTTGTCCCGGTTATCGCGGACGTATTCGCGCACCAGGTCGATCATGAAATCCGTGACCATCGCCTCTTCCTGCACTTCATCGAAGCCCAGTTCATAGATCGCCTGCTTGGCAACCTCGTAGGAAACGTCCTCGGTGAATTGACCGAAATAGGAGGTGGAAACCACAGCCACCTTGTACTTGAAGTTGTGGATCAGGTCCAGCGGATCGCTGCGCGGGATGATGGCGTGGAACTGGCAGACCTCGATACATTGGCCGCAGTCCACACAGCGGTTCGGATCGATCTGCGCCTTGCGGTTGCGCACCCGGATCGCCTCTGTGGGACAGACCCGCACGCAGGATGTGCAGCCGGAGCAGTTGTCCTCCAGGATCTGGAGAGCATGGTAATATTTGCTTTCTTCTTTCTTATCCATTTTCAGCGAAAAAGATCAAAAATTCTAAAATTGTGGTGTCGCCCGCTTCCGAACTGATATGCAGGGCGTCGGCGTTCTTTTCGATGTTCGGCAGGCCCAGGCCGGCTCCGAAACCCATCTCACGCACCATCTCATCCGCGGTGGAAAAGCCCGGTATCATCGCCTGTTCAATGTTTCCGATCCCCGGTCCGAGGTCCTGAAAGATTATGTGGATCATATCAGGATAGATATGGCTGAGCATGGCGCCGCCCATCGAGTGCGCCGCAACGTTGATCTCGGCCTCGTAGGCGGCCACCGCCACCCGGCGCAGCATCTCAGGATTCACTCCCAAACGCTTGAGCATGTTTTTCACTTCTGCTGCACCCCTGCCGGCGCTGTTGAAATCCTTTTCCGGGATCGACGCATCAAGCGTCACATCGGCTTCGGGAGGATCATCAAAGTGTTTACGCACCGCTTCTTCAAAGCCCTCGCGGATATGCCAGTGTTCCGCCATCTCAGATCTTGCAGCTACGAAGCCCGGCATTGTACAGCAACCCGCTGGAACGGTACATTGTGAGTGTGGTGCAGATTAGGGGCAGATTTCTCTCCCGGCCCATTTCCATAATTTCATCCAGGGGCCGTTTGCCGCGCACGAAGATGATCGCCACGATGTCGATCATATCCGAAAGCCTGATCACCTGGTTGTTGGTCAGGCCGGTCAAAAGCAAAGTCGGCTCCTTGGTGCACATCAGTATGTCGCTGATTAGGTCGGAAGCAAAAGCGCAGGGCACCTCCACTTCCAGATCGGCATCAGAGGTAAGCACCTCGCCGTCCAGCAGCAGTACGATTTCCTTTAAAGTCATTCACTATCACCTGTTTTCCATGATGAAGCCAGTCCATATAAATGCCATTATCAGTCAAGAAAATAATTGCCTCCCGGGATAGTCTTCAGCTTCCTGAACAGCGCTCGCCCCGCGTGGCCAAAGAACATTTGTCTTGACAGATGCCGCCTCCGGATTTGATTTACCAATATAAAAACATGGATGCACCGATATGAATTATAATAAACCCGCCCACCTGATCCTGTTCCTAGCCCTGTTGCTGGCTCCGCTTTTCCTGGCTGCCCAGGAACTGGCTCCGGAAAGTTACCGCGCAGAGCTTGCCGGCGAGCGTTACGAAATCAGCTATTCCATCCCGGCAGACGGGACGGATGCCTTTGCCCAATTTGATATTTTCTTCTTAGCCAGGGCCTCCGAAGCATCTGAATGGTTCAAACTGACCGCGCTGACAGGGGATTATCAAAACGTTCACGACCTGCACCCCCGCACAGCTTTCTGGAATCCGCTGCAGGATAAGCGCGCTCCCGGCCCCTACGAATTCAAGCTTTACGCCATCAAGCGCAGTTTTCTGCCTTCAGACTACAGTTACGCAGCGGTGGAACAATTCGGCCAACTGAAGCTTTCATGCGCTTTGGAGGATTCTGAATTCAGGATCCATAACGGGATGGTAAGTTCAGAACGGGTGATCGTTTTGCCGGTGGGACGACGCTACGAAGTGCTCCTGATCCGCAATCATATCCTGCTTGCCGCTCAGACCGTGGATGTGGAAGCCGGTAAAACCACCGAAATAGATATGACGCCCACCAACGGTTATCTGATCCTGCAGACAAATCTGCCCGGGGTGAAGTTCGAAATTGACGGCAGCGAATACGCTGAAGTGGACGAACTTCCTCTGCCGCCGGGAACATACCAGGTTCGTGCCTTCGGAGCAAATCCCGTGACCGGAACCTTTGAGGAAACCCGCCTGCTGGAGATCAAACTTGCCGAAACCACCTTTCAGCGCTTCGATTTCCCCCACGGCACCCTAACTTTAAGCAGTAACGAGCCCTATGCAAGATTTTCGCTGGACGGGGTGAAGCTGGATCAGGCAGACAAACTGGGGCTGCCGGCCGGAACCTATGCTGCGACGGCTGTCCTGCCCCGCGCCATCACCGGTTTCGGGGATTATCAACTCACCAGCCCTGTCACCATCGAGGATGGCGTCCACCTCGACCTGCCGCTGGATTTCACCTACGGATCTTTGACTTTCAGCTCTTCCCTGCCAGACACCAAATACCTCATCGATGGCGTCGCCAAACAAAAAGTGAATAAACTCAAACTCCCGGTGGGCGAACACATCTACACCGCCATGCCTCCCGCCCCTTATGTGGCGAGAACGGGAAACTTTGTCATCCGCGCCGGCGAAAATCTGTCCCTTGAACTGGAATTCGCCCAAACCACTGATATCAACTACGCCGAAAGACGCAGGGAATTCACCTGGCGCTTCGGACTGATGCCAGCCGCGGTGCTGGAAGCGAATCACTATTTCAACCTCGCGGGGTCTGAAACGGCGGGCTATTCGCCTCTCTGCAGTGGACTTTCCGTCAGCGGTTTCCGCTTCAAGGCGATCAACCTCTGGAACAAGGAATTCACCCAACCCTATTCAGCGAAATATCCCGCCCTCATGGCCGGAGCCGGCTTGCTCGACCAGGCGGTCTTGACATGGGAGCAGGATTCTGGCGACCTGGGTATCCTGCTCGACCTCGCCAGCCTCAGCGTCGGCGCGGCACATCTTTCCCCGGGCGGCCTGCTGCACGCGCAATTGGAACTGATCGGCTATTTCTCTTATCAAAAACCTCTGCAGTTGGAGGACGCGGATGGCCGCTACTCATACGTGACATCATTCAAGGACGGTAAAGAGCGCAGTTATGCCGTCTGGGACTACCAGTGGGGCAGCGAGGCCAGATGCCAGTTCGGAGTCCGGCTGGCCAAATACAACTATCTGAACCTGCACCTGGGCACCCGCTACCAGCAGCCATTGGGCGGTGCCTGGTACAGTAACGGGGATATCCGTGACTGGATGCTGGATGAAGGTCCGGTGCCCACTCCCTCCCCGCTGGCGAACTTTCCCATCCGCAATGCCGCTTTCGAAGGCTTGAGCTTCTACGCCGGCATCGGCTTTGAAACCAGCCTGATCCCGTCGCTTTTGGGACTCATCCTTGACGCTGCAGACCGTAAAAAGGATGAGAACCTGCAAAGATAAAGCCACTCTTTCAAATCCTGTAGGCAAAGCCCGCAGGGCGACAGAACGATAGCGAGGGTGTGAAGAGAGCGCAGCGAACGTAAGCCCTCGTCAGGCGAAAGAAATCAAGAACTAACGATTCCTCACCCTGGCTCAGGCTAACAGCTTCTGTTAGCCTGAGCCAGGGCGAGGGTAGAACTTTCCACTTATTCAATCATTCACGAGGGGCTTACGCACCCTCGCTATCTTTCTGTCGCCCTCCGGGCTTATCAGATTTGGATGGCACTGGTACCCACTCGGCTTGAAAGAGTCCCTCCAAAATCTTTCAAAACAGGAAACTCCGCTTCCTCTCCCTGCCTATCAATACGGTATCAATACGGAATCAATACGGATTTCATCCGTATTGATTCCGTATTGATACCGTAATGATAATGGGGGCAATGAGTGGGAAAATTGAAGAGAGCAGGGGGAAAATCCCCCTGCACTTCATCGATGATTATAGGCTCACTTTCAAACTGAGTGGGTAAAAGCCTGAAGGGCGACAGAACGATAGCGA
>CAXYWN010000021.1:0-14857 GCA_964292625.1 uncultured bacterium | reverse complement strand
ATATCTGCCAAGATTTCGACCTGTATTTCAGCAAGAATATACCAGAGGTAGCCTAACTATGGTTAACGGATTTGAACAGTCTCATTCCAGCAGAGAAAGGTACCAAAGAATACTTCTTGACACATTCAGAGGTGAACATTGCGTTGGCGTTTGTCCTTTGACAATTGTATTCACTCCAATTGGAGTTTTCTTATCTTTCTTGCGATACTTAATCTGCTTTGTATTTGTAAGAAATTGTATAAGAAGAAATAAGAGGTTCCAGAATGAAGAGGATTTCAGCAACCCTACTGATCTTGTCAATGTGCGTGATCGCACTGGCAAACCCCGTTTGGGCTCACGAAGCGGTCGTACGCGATGGACAAAACATAGTTTATCAGGGCAACGCGGCCAAAGACGGAGAAGGCAACGTCGTCTCGTTCTGGGTGCAAGACCTGAACGGAGAAAGCTGCCTGCTGGCAAACAAGTTCGCCAGCACGGGAGCCACGCTCTGGCAAGAACCACTGACGGTTCAAAGGGGCGTGGAAAAGAAAGATGATATCAAAGTAATCAAGGCTTGGGATGGCAGCGCAATCGTCGGCTGGATCGAGGGTTTTGACAGCTCTCGCTATACTTTGAGGGTGCAAAAGATCAGTCCTACCGGTTCCCTGCTTTGGGACGAAGAAGGGGTATTTGTCTGCGAAGTTCTGTACAATCCTCCCCAATATGTTGTTTGTCCCAACCACGAAGATGGAGCTTATCTCTTTGTGAATGAACATCCAGCCTATGCGATTTCCGCCCAGGCACGCGGCCATTATTTCAACTCTTCCGGCAGCGACGCATGGGCCGAGAAGCAGCCTGTGATCCAATCCAGCGGCTGGCTCGACCTGCAGGGATTGGTGGCCCCTCAGACAAATTACGGGGCGGTTGTATTTTATCAGGACATAACCTCTTCCGGGAAAACGAATTACTCCCGCCTTTACAGCTCCGGAGGCTATAATCATTGGGAGAAATCCCATGTCGCGGCTGAAGGGGAAGCAGGCAATCACCAGATCTTTCTGACCAGCGATCTGAGGATCCGAGATCTGGTCAAGGTGGCATGGACGGATACCCGGATCAGCATCAAGACACTCAGTTTTGAGACCGGAGAATTGTACCCTCTCGCATCAACAGAGATTGTGGTGAATCCCTCTCCTGTGCCTGCCGCGACCATATTCAAAGCGACTCTAAGCTACAATGTCGGATATCCCGATATTTTGTGCTCGACTTTCCAAAACGGCAGCTCGGAGATCCACGAATATATGCTGAATCCAGAACTGACGCCTCCCCTTTTGGTTGACAGACTTATTTACAGCGGCACAGAGCTAATCCGGGAATTGGATTATTGCGAAGATAATACGGGCAAGAGGTTCTGCGCCTGGACTGAAGCCGCCAGCGCGAACAGCGTCAGGATTCTGAAGGCGCAGGCGATTGACAATATGACCGGAGAGAATGTTTGGCCCAATAATGGGATAACGCTGAGTCCCGCTTTGGACATGGGTTCGAGATTCGGGATTTTTGCCTGGAACACCAACCTGCTTGCCATGTTCGTCGAGCCGGAGAATGAAAGCAAGTCGCTTCTCCACAGAGCTTTAAACTATGCGGGAAATCCCCTGCTGACACCAGCGGAGGAAACTTTGGCCACCGCTCTGAACGGTTATGCCTGGCCCTATGCGAATCTGAATGTGGGAGGCTGCAACGTTATCATCTACACAGACACCCGCAATGCCTCCGAAACCCGCCTCTATTATCAGAAATTGGACGATAACGGAGAGGCTATGCTGGAGCCCGATGGAGCGCTGATCTGCTCCGGGTCGAATAACGCACCCGTGTTCCTTGGTGCCGTCGCCTGCCAGGACAACACTTTTGCCGTGCTCTATTACTCGTTTGGAGTCTATCTCAAGATATTCGACCTGAATGGCGGCGCCTTTCCTCCGGACGGCCTGCAACTTGCCCCGCAGATTCCCGATTATTTCAATTCCGTCGCACTTGATCTCTATGAAGGAGATATCTACGTCAGTTGGACAGAAAGGAATGAGAACAACGGGCCCAGGATCAAAGGGCAAAGAATCTCCGGAGGACAGTTGATGTGGGGGGAAAACGGCATCACCATCAAGGATGAAGTCGCAGGATCTGTTTATCTGAGAGCACCAACTGGCAGATATTTCAACTGGTCATTCCGGCCACCCGGTTCATTCTATCAGATTCGCTGCCGGCGGCTGGACGTCAACGGCAATCCGGAGCCCGGCTGGTACGCCGATGGAAACGTCATCTTCCAAGCGAACTCCAACGAGGATGTTTATCCCGCCTGGGCTGCGCTCAGCGGACAAAACCTGCAGTTTCTGGCGGCGGGATACGCCTCCGGGCCCATCTACGCGCAAAAGGTTTTGCCAGACGCATCTCTACCCTGGGGTGCCGCCGGCATCCTCCTACATGAGCCTCCCCACATGATCAAGGCGGGATATGTGGACGAAAACGGTTTTTTGGTAAGCTATCTGGCCAACATCGGCCCGACAAGGGGTGTTTATCTGCAGAGGATGGACACGGATGGAAACTTTAGCTATGACCAGCCCGGATTTAAACTCGACAATGATACCCCATATAGCACTGGCTATATGGCTTTGGGCAAATTTGCCAACAATAATGTCCTGGCTGTGTGGAGTGCGAGTTACGTTCAGTATTATGATTATTTTGACCTCTACTTCCGCAGATTTAACCATCAGGGAGAAATGCTGGAGAACTCTCCGCAACTGCTTTGCGCCGCGCCGGGCGTCCAGAATACGCCCTATATTTCCACTCCCTCATCGGCCAACGCAACAGTCTGTTGGGCGGATTCCAGATCTGGATATACAGAGCAGGGCACAGCCCGCTACGGTATTTTCGCGCAGAAGGTCACCAGCACCTCCTCCTCTGTGCCAGACGAGCCGGAGATTCCCGCCGCGCTTTGGATGGCGCCTTGCCATCCCAATCCCTTCACCGCTTTCATCAATATCCGCTGGACCCAAACAGACAATGCTCCCGTTCAATGCGGCATTTACAACATCAAGGGGCAGCTTGTCAAACGTTTGTGCGCCGACGCGGCAAAGGCGGGAGAAAATCAAATCGTTTGGAACGGTGACGACCAACAAGGCAGGAAGGTATCCTCCGGTATCTACTTCATCCGCCTGCAAAGCGGACAGGAAAGCCAGAGCAGAAAAGTCCTCCGCTGGTAAACCGATCTCCTGATTTACGTATAACCGGATTCATCAGACTTTTCTGCGGGGTGAATCCGGTTTTTTGGTCTATGCAGGAAGTCCCCTCCAAGTCAATATGAGTTTAACTGGGATTTGCCATTTTTTGAGAGAACTTATACTCGCCTCAGAAACTGATTCCCCACAACTTTTCTCAGCCCATGCGCGTACACATGCAAGAAATACTTTGACAGAAAATCATCCAAGTAAAAGAATGCCATTATCATCGCAAAGGAGTGATAAATGAGTTCTCTAACGGTGCTGGGCTGTATGTGGGGCGACGAGGGAAAGGCAAAGATTGTCGATTTTTTGGGCGTGGACGCGGATGTGGTGGCCAGGTTTCAGGGCGGGGCAAATGCCGGGCACACGATTGTTTTGGACGGGGCTAAATACGTTTTTCACACTGTACCCTCGGGTATTCTCTATCCCCGCACAAAATGTGTGATCGGCACCGGGACCGTGATCGACCCTTTTGGTCTGCGAGACGAGATGAAGTCGCTCATAGACCAGGGTATAGATTTTTCAGCAAGGCTGTTTATCGATGTCCGCGCCGGGCTCGTACTGCCTCTGCACAAAGAACTGGATGGCAGCACGGAAGAGGAACTGGGCGCCAGCAAAATCGGTACCACGGGCAAGGGAATCGGCCCCGCCTACTCCGATCAGGCGGCCCGGAGCGGGCTGCGTTTTGGCGATCTTACCCATCCCGACTGGCTGAAAACACGCCTGCAAAGCATTTATGCCTATCACGACCGGGAACCGCGGAACCTCCAGGCCGAATTGGCTGAACTGGCGGGAGTCTGGGAGTTTTTGAAACCCTTCGCCGCGCAGACAGATGTGTTGGTGCGGGAATGGTATCTGGCCGGGGAGGCCATCCTGTTCGAGGGCGCCCAGGGCACCCTGCTGGACCTCAATTACGGCACCTATCCCTATGTAACTTCTTCACACACAACGTCTGGCGGCGCCAGCACCGGCATCGGTTTTCCCCCGCGCTGGCTGGATAAAATCCTGGGTATTTATAAAGCCTACGCCACCCGGGTCGGGGAAGGGCCGATGCCCACTGAACTTTTTGATGCCAGCTCCGAGCGTATTCGCACCGCCGGAAACGAATTTGGCGCCACCACCGGCCGGCCTCGCCGCATCGGTTGGTTCGATGCCGTCGCGGCACGCTACACAGCGTCGTTGAATGGCCTTAACGCAATAGCGGTGACTCTGTTGGACGTTCTGAGCGGACTGCCGGAACTGAAGATTTGCACCGGCTATTGGCTATCCGGAGAAAGATTGCCGGGTTACGCCCCTCATCCGCTCGATCTGGCGAAGGTTGAACCAGAATATCTCACTTTGCCCGGCTGGGACGCAGACCTCGGCCAAGTTCGCAGTCTGGCCCGTTTGCCCAAAGCCGCCAAAGAATACCTGGAAGCGATTCAGGATTTGGTGGAAGTTCCCATCGAGCTGGTCTCGGTGGGCAAAGATCGTTCTCAAACCATCATTGTGAAATGATTTAAGGAGCTATAAAATGCGCAGGATCATCCTCTCGCTGGCTATTTTCGGGCTGTTGGGAACGGCGCTGTTTGCCCAGGCGCTGGCCTTTCCCCAGCCCCAATACGTAACGCCTATCTTCGATAGTTTCACGCGTAACTATATGTCCACCAGTGCGATGGGTCGTGGCTACACCGGCCTGGCCATCCCTGGCGGAGTGGATAACGTGCTGCTCAATCCCGCCGGATATTTTCCGGACAAGGCCTCCCTCCATCTGGAACTGCTGGCTAAACCGCCGGTGGACAGTGACATCTACGCGATGGCGGATACTTCCGTCTATTACAAGATGTCGCCCCAAACGATGACCGCGCCTGTGCCGGTGGGGATTATCGGCGGTGGTGGTCAGATCGGCCCCAATTTCACTTTCAGCCTGCTTTACAGTATGCCAAAAAGCATAAAAGTGGACTATTTTGGCGTGGAGATCAACATGGGCGCCGGACTCATCATGCGCTATCCCACCTATTATTTGCACCAGATCACCGCCAATGCCGCATGGCACAAGGACAATTTCCATGTGGGGCTCAATCTCCACAATCAGATCTACTATCTGGGCGACGTCACCTTTCTGCGTTCTTTCGAGCGCATCAACAATACCAAATATGTCCTGAGGCCGCAACTGGGCTTGCTTTACAGCGGCGAAACCCTCAGCGCCGGACTCAGCGTGGTTCCCCCGCAAAACGCGGATTGGGACCTGAAATTTGCCCAATACGACACGGTCCTGCCGCTGAACATCGCTCTGGGCGGGGCTTACAGCAAGAACGACGCCAATATCACCGCCGAGCTGGATTTTGAACAGTGCAGCGCCATCAGCGACGCTTTTAAAGATCGCTACACCATCCGCGTGGGCGCGGAAAAAACCATCCGCCGCTATACCTATCGCGCCGGCTATATCTATCATCCCCAGGTTTGGGAAGGTGATTTCCGCCTGCCCGACGCCTCTTCAGACACCACCTCCATCTGGTGGAACGCCGTGCTGCCCGTGGGCAGGGTGGGCAAAACCAGCCAACACATCATAAGCCTGGGCAGCTCTTGGAACCATCCGGACGTTCGGGTGAACCTCGCCGGGCTGATCGACGTCGCGGGAAAAGCTCCCATCGCGCAGGTCAACATCTCTGTTGATCTCTATTTCAGCGCCTTCAAACGCAAAAATTTCCTCTACTTCGACTGATGAGCAGCGTACAGATCCGGAGGATTGAAACTTATGACCTGCCCCAGTTGGAGGCGGCGGTCGGAGATTTTCTCAGCCGGGGCAACCGCACCCGGATCAAGCGCAGCAAGCGGGTGCTGCTCAAACCAAATCTCTTGGGCGCCTTTGCTCCGGAGCGTGCCGTCACCACCCATCCGGTCCTGCTCGAAGCCTTGATCCGCCATTTCCTGGCTTTGGGCAAGGAAGTCTGGATCGGCGACAGTCCCGGCGGAACTGCCAACGTGGAATCAGTCTGGAAGGTTTGCGGGATCAGCGATCTGGCCGAAAGATATCCCATTAAACTGGTAAACCTTTCCACTGCTGGTTTTCGCGAGCTGAACTATGAAGGCATCCCCGTGAAAATCTCCGAGGTCTTCTGGAAATGCGGAATCGTGATCAACGTCGCCAAGTATAAGACCCACGGTCTGGTGGGCTTCACCGGCGCGCTCAAAAACCTCTATGGACTCGTCCCGGGCCTCGTGAAATCCGATTATCACAGCCACTATCCCAATTCGATGGATTTTTCCCGCCTGCTGCTGGCGCTATACGGGCTTGTCCGCGACCGCCTGTCCTACAGTTTCATCGACGGCATCCTGGGTATGGAGGGACTCGGCCCCTCCGGCGGGCCTCCCCCCGATTTTGGCCTGCTGCTGGGTTCCCGTTCGGTTTCATCTCTGGATTTCACCGCCGCCCGGATGATGGGTTTCCGTCTGGACGACGTTCCCTACCTCCGCCCAGCGCTGCAGATGGACGGCGTGTTGCCATCCAGGATACACGTGCCAACAAGCTTTCGGGATTTCGAATTGCCGGATGTGGATATCCGGGCAGTGCAATTCTGCAACCGTTTTCTGCGTCACGTCCCCCGCGCCGCGCGTCACCTGATGGAGCGCTTTTACAGCAAGCGTCCCGTGATCAGCGACCGCTGCCAGAAATGCGGAATATGCGTGAAAAGCTGCCCAGTTCAGGCCATCTCTGCCCCGGGCAAGTTCACCTTCCCCAAAATTGACCCCAGCAAGTGCATCAAATGTATGTGCTGCCACGAGATGTGCACTTACGGCGCGATTGATATCCACAAAACTTTGCTCACAAGGATCATTGAAAGATGAAAAAACAACAACCCAAAAACAAGTCTCTTATCAACTTCATCTACCTGGCCATGTTCCTCTTTATCCTCAGTTGGATCTCTCTCTGGGGTAACAGCAGTTTCTACCAGAGATGGCGCCTGGAACAGAAGGCCCGGAAGGCGGAAACCGAGGTTGGGTCAGTGTCCGCCCAGAACGACAGCCTCCGGCAGGAAAACCACAAGCTCAAGACAGATCCGGACGAACAGCGCCGCTATGCCCGCGCCAGATATGGCCACTACGAGGCGAATGAAACCATCTACATCTTCAAACCCGCCCAGGTGGACAGCCTGGCCAAACCAAAATGAGCCCGGGAGAAGAGCTGAATCCTTGACTGAGCTTGGCAAATAAACATAAAAGAGAAAGGATGAAAAAGCGCGCAGACGGCCACCAGCTTCCCTTGCTAAGCCGCCAGCGCAAGAAAAATCTGCGCGAGACCCTGGCTTTGTTGCTGGATTCAAGCGGCAATCAGCGTGAATATCTGATCAACATAATCCTGACCCATGCCGCGCCGGAATCCGGCCGGGAACCCTCTCTGCGTGGGGCCCGCGCCCTCACCGCCGCCATCCAGGAACAGCTCATCGGAATCCTGCGTGCCGACCCCAAACCGGGCTCTGGCAAGCTACTGCTTTTCTTTAAGTATCTGGACCACTTTCCCCTCGACCCGGGTTCTGAGACTCAGGACGCCCTCAGTCTGGTATATCCGGAAGGCCCCAGCGAAGAGGTTCGGAGCCTCTTTTTGCGCCTGCAGCTCTTTTGGCTGCTTACGCAGATGGGAGACCTCGAAAGCGCCCGGCCACTCCGCAAGGAACTTGAGTCCATTGTCTCGCTGCGAAAGCCGCGCCTCTATGCCAATTATCTGCTTTCTCTGGCCCGCATTCTCCAGCACCGCGGGCAGGGGCTAAAATTCTGTTCCCTGTGGCTGAATATCATCTGCGAATACTATCGCCTGGACGGCCCCGCCACCGCTCTCTACCTCATCCTCAGATGGACCCGGATGGTCAACTGGGGCCGCGATACCGTCCTGCGCAAAGAGGTGCTGCAAAAATTTGGAGCCGGACTCCGCGACCGTAAGGACCTGCTTTCCGCCACTCTCCTCTATGAGCTCTTCGACCAGGAACACCGCCATGCATATCCGAGCGTAAAGATGCTCTACGCCAGTCTGCTCTTTCGCCACCCAGATTCCCTGCTCACCGTCCGGCAGCACCAATATCTTCATTTCTTCGCTGGAAATTACCTCTCCGCCGTCAAGGCAAACTTCCCCCAGTCCATCCGCGAATTCAAGCACTCAAACTACTATCTCCACAGAAGCTGGGCCTATCTCCAGAACCTTTCCATCTTTCTGAGCGATAACCTCGGCCCCGAGCAATTTGTCTGCGCCATGAACTACCTCCAGCAGCAGGTGGCGGATCTGGGCAGCCAAATCAGCGTGCAACACAACGCCTACATTGAAACCCTGCACGAACATTACGCCACCATCAAGAAACTGCTCCGCCAGGTGGAGGAACTTTCCATCACAGACAATCTCAGCGGCCTCAAGAACCGCCGTTACATGGCCAATAACCTCTATCACACCTTCCAGCTCGCCGCCCGGCACAAAGTGCCAGTTTTGCTGGCCATCCTCGATATCGATGATTTTAAAAGCGTCAACGACCAATTTGGCCATCTCGCCGGCGACCATGTGCTCAAAGGGCTTGCCAAACTGCTCCTGGCCTCCTTCCGCAAGAGCGACGCCGTCATCCGCTATGGAGGCGATGAATTTTTGCTCATTCTCTTCGACGTCAACCCTGATCTCATAGAGGGTTTGATGGAAGAACTGCGCCAGAAAGTGCGGAATCGCCGCTTTACATGGCAGGGCAATACGATCTGGATCACGGTGAGCATTGGCTGGACCGTCACCATCCGGAGCGACCTCAGTGCAGCAGTGATGGACGACTATCTCGAGCGGATTGACGGCGCTCTCTATATCGCCAAAAACACCGGCAGCGACAAGGTGGTCCGCGCCCCGGATTGATTTCCTGCTTGACAGCTTTGTCCCCCCATTTTTTTGTTTGCCCAAAGGAGTTTTCAGATGGCCAAAATCGTGGTTAAAGACCTTAACAAGTATTACGACAACAGCGTCCATGCCGTTAAAGACGCGAATTTTGAAGCCGAGGACAAGGAATTTATGGTTCTCGTGGGCCCCTCGGGCTGCGGAAAAAGCACCGTCCTCAGAATGATTGCCGGGCTGGAGGATATCACCAGCGGGGATATCTGGATTGGGGACAAACTGGTGAACAACGTTCCCCCCAAAGACCGCGACATCGCCATGGTCTTTCAAAATTATGCTCTCTATCCCCACATGACCGTTTTTGACAACATGGCCTTCGCCCTCAAACTCCGCCGAGAGGACAAGGCGTCCATCCGCGAAAAGGTGCAGCATTCGGCTGAACTGCTGGGCATCCAGGATCTGCTCAAACGCAAGCCAGCCCAGCTTTCCGGAGGTCAGCGCCAAAGGGTCGCCCTCGGCCGCGCCATCGTCCGCAACCCCAAGGTTTTCCTGTTTGACGAGCCGCTTTCCAACCTGGATGCCAAACTCCGCGTCACCATGCGTGCCGAGATCGTGAAACTCCACCGCCATTTGGGCACCACCATGATCTACGTTACTCACGACCAGGTGGAGGCGATGACCATGGCCGACCGCATCGTGGTGATGAAGGATGGAGTGATCCATCAGATCGATACTCCGCTCAAGATCTACAACGAACCCACGAACGTCTTTGTGGCCGGTTTCATCGGCTCTCCCGCCATCAACATGGTCACGGGAAAGATAGATACCAAAGACGGCGAACTGATCATCGACTGCGGCGATTTCCAGGCCCAGATTTTCCCAGCCCATCGCGCCGCCCTCCAGGGTCACGCCGGCAAGCCTGTCATCATGGGCATCCGCCCGGAAGACATCTATGACGCCCGCTATGATTCGATGGCCGATTTCCCCCAAAAGGTGAACACCACATGCGACCTCGTGGAACCCCTGGGCAGCGAATATCACGTTGTGCTCCGCACCAAGAGCTTTGAGTTCACCGCCCGCTTTGATCCCAAGGAACTGCCCGTCACCGGCGCCCCCCTCACCATCAGTATTAATATGGCCAAGGCCCATTTCTTCGATAAGGATAGCGAAGAACGCCTGATCTGAACAGATAAAGCAGGATTTTATGCTTCGCGTTCTCCTGGGCTGCCTTTTGCTCATGAGCCTGCCTTTGAGCGCGCTCATTCCGGATAATTCCGCCTCTGCCAGCGCGCTGGCGGGGATCACCCTCCTTTCGCAGTCCGTGGCGGATTTCCAGCTTTCGCCCGCCCTGCCCTTTTCCGGGGTCGCCACTTCGGCCCAACTCCCCTTCGGCGCCACGGAAGCAGCCACCTTCTCACTTTCAGCCGCCCATCGCCTCAAATTTATGGTCTTCAACGCCGGAGTCACCCACTCCGGAGACGCGGATTACAGCGCCCAGGATTTCCGTCTGGGGCTGAGTTTCAACCTGGGCGAGTACAATGCCGGCTACTCCCAACACCTCTGTCTGGAAAGCGCCGCTGCCGAAAACCACCAAAGCTGGAGCGGAGATGCCGCCCTTTCCTACCGGGGCGAAATATATGGCTATGAAGCGCGCCTACTGCGGATTGGGCGTGAAGATACCGAGCTCCATCTCAGCGTGAGCACCCGCATTATCGAGGGGATTCAGGCTGCCTCCAGCTACGTTTACACGCCGGAAGGACCGGATGGCTACCGCCTCGCCACCTCCATCGAGGTGATCGACAATCTGCTCCTCCAAAGCTCCTGGCAAAGCTCTCCCAACCGCTTTGGAGCCGGACTGAAGTTCCAACTGGAAGGCTGGGACCTGATGTACGCCATCCGCACCCATCCCGACCTCCGTCTCTCTCACAGCCTTGATCTCGGCTATTCCTGGTGAAACTTGGCGTCCTCGGCGGGTTGATATTGATTTTGGCCCAACTGGGGGCCCAAAACCTGGAAGAGCTTCCCGAACTGGACGCCCCTGCCCAGGCAGAGAGCGCCTGGAACCAGATTTACGATGAGCTGCGCGAGCAGCCTTTGGCCATTGACGGCAGGATTCTGATCGCCCCGGGTAAATCCCAATATCACGCCAGCGCCCGCTATCTCCTGCCCCGGGCGGAACTGCTGGTCCTGGGTAACCACCGTCAAAAAGGAGCTCTAAGCGCCGGTTCCTTCTGCCTTTCGGTTCATTCACCCCGCTGGGAAACCGCCCTCGGCAACTATCGCTTCCGTTTCGGACAAGGCATAGTGAGCGGCGCGGCCTCGCGCGGCCGGCCGGACAGTTTATTCAGCCTGCTCGATCCGCTTTCTCCCCAAAACTACAGCCCCTTGGGCGCCGCCATGACCCTCAGATACAAGGCCATGCGTGCCGCCGTCTTCGGTTCCGCCCAAAAAAGGGAAACCAGAATCGATGCCCAAGGCCGGATTCCCAGTTTGCCCAAAACCCGCTTCGGATATCTTTCCGCCACCCAGGAAAACATCATGGGAGCCGCCGCGGGACTTGTTTTGCCCAAGTTCCAAATCGGCGCCCTAAGTTATTGGCAACAATACGATAAGGACTTCTCCGATTCCCTGCTTACCCGCTCCCTCTGGGGAACGAGCGTCTATTCCGGGCTGGACTTTCGAAATATGGCTCTGGACGGGGAAGCGGCGCTGATCAGCGGCGTCCCCAGCGCCTTGCTGACATTCAGGTATAAGGTAAAAAACTTCGAACAGAGCGTCAGCTATGCCCGCAACGGTGAGGCCGGAC
Organism: uncultured bacterium; assembly: GCA_964292625.1. Classification (GTDB taxonomy): domain Bacteria; phylum Cloacimonadota; class Cloacimonadia; order Cloacimonadales; family Cloacimonadaceae; genus Syntrophosphaera. The sequence goes on along the minus strand of CAXYWN010000021.1, from coordinate 2,973 downwards.
AGCTTCCCTACGCTCTCTCTCCGGGCGTTCTATCCAAAGCTGGCGGGAGGGACGAACTGAACTTCGATCTGGGCCTGGGTCTGCCCCTCAAGACCAAGCTCCGCCTGCGTTATACGCTCAATAGCGGCTCTGGCTTTGCCGACGAGACACTTTCCCGCTTTGCGGGGTTGCTCTCTTACGGCGAACACGGCAACTCCATGCGGCTGCAATTTCATTCCTACGACCGGGAAATCATCAGCCTGGTGGATTCCACCTATATCGCCGCTGACCCGAGGAATTATCGCTTCCAACTGTCCGGTAAATATCAGTTTATGAAGCACTTCCATCAGCATCTGGATTTCACCTACACCCTCAAAGACCAGTCAGATTACAGCCAAAATACTTACCGGATCAACTTTGGTTTTGGCTATGCGCACAAGGGTCTGGAACTCGGCCTGGCGTATCTGGCCTGGCAGAGTTCGAGGGATTTTTGGCTGGCCGACGACTTGGATCCCTATTCCTACGACCTCTACGGGGCCGAGGACAAACTGCTGGTGGCTGATATCGCTTGGCGCGGAGGTCCCTGGCGGGTGAGCGTTCAGGCGCAGAAATCCTTGTTGGAAAAGGGTTCTCACCGGCTTTGGCTGCGCTGTTTTTGGAGCCGGCCCCGCGCGAAAGCCGATTCAACTTGACAGAAACTTAACTGGTAGGGATTATGAATTTAATAATGCCTCAAAAGGGAGGAATAATGTTACGACCAAAAGTTAAGGTGGTTTCCACCGTGAAATTACCGCAGTTTAAGCTGCGTTTTTGGATTGCCCTGATCATCACCGCCGCGATTGTGGGCTTTATTTTGTATTTCGTTCTGCCTGTCCTGAACCTCCGCTTTGTGGGCTGGATCGTGCCTCTGATGATATGTCTGGCGCCGCTGCTGGGTTGGTCCAAGATGCGGCGGGTGATCACGATTGTGATGGCAGTTCTGCTGCTCTGGCTGGTGCTGGTACCCTTCTTTTCCAGTGGAATGTTCAATCCCCGCAAGCACCGGAACCTGATCGGCGAGGTGAAAAAGACAGAGTTTACGGAGTTGGTTTCGCCCGTTAACCTCAATCAGGTGCCCATCATCGATTCCTCTTTCGCGAGGACCCTGGCGGAAAAGAAGCTGGGCGACGATTTTGCCTTGGGCAGCAGGGTGGTGCTGGGTTCGCCGACCATCCAGATGGTGAATGACAAGCTGTTTTGGGTGACGCCGCTTTTGCACAGCGGGTTTTTCAAATGGTTCACCAACCGGGTCAACGGAACTCCAGGCTACATCAAGGTCTCGGCGACAGACCCGCAGGACATAGAATTTATCCGCCAGTTGAACGGCGAGCCCCTCAAAATCCGCTATCAGCGCAATTCCTATTTTGGCCAGGACCTCTACCGGCATCTCTATTTACACGGCTTTATGGGCAAAGGCCTGGCCGGCGATACCTTTGAATTGGACGACAAGGGCGAACCCTACTGGACGATAACCACTTACACCCACGCCATCGGGGTGAACGCGCCTGAGGCCACAGGTCTTGCCACCGTTCACGCGAACACCGGCGCGATCAAGTATTATCCCCTCAAGAAGCTGGCCGACGGAAGTTTTGACGACTCCAACATCCCCGCTTGGGTGGACCGGATTCAACCCTCCTATTTCGTGATTCCCCAGCTCTCCTGGTGGGGCCGCTACGTGAACGGTTTTTGGAACACCCTCTTCGGCAAACGCGATATGCTCACCGTGACCGAAGGTTTCAACGTGATCTATGGCCGGGATAACCACAGCTATTTCTACACAGGCCTGTCCAGCGTGGGCTCGGACGAGGGAACCGTGGGCTTCACGCTCATCAACACCCGCTCCAAAAAGAGCCACCTCTACCTGCTCTCAGGGGCCTCAGAGACAGCGGCGATGCGCTCCGCCGAGGGCAAGGTGCAAAACTTCCGCTACTACGCCACCTTCCCCATCCTGGTGAATCTGAACGGCAAACCCACCTACTTTATGACCCTGAAAGACAGTTCGGGACTTGTGAAAATGTTCAGTTTCGTCTCCGTGAGCGATTTTTCGCTGGTGGGCGTGGGAGAAACCCTGCGCGCCGCGCGAGACAATTTCCAACTGGCGATGGCTGGCAGCCGGGTGGGCCGGATCGCGGAAAAGATGGAGGACGGAGTGACCCTCGAAGGCACCATCACCCGCTTTGGCAGCGATTTCAAAGACGGCAGCACCTACTACTATTTCTTTTTGGACAGCGCGCCGGGCAAACTCTTCATCGCCACCGGCAACCTGAACGCTATGCTGCCTCTCACCGGCACCGGCGACCGCCTCCGCGTCACCTATCTCCAAACCACCGACCAGGAGATCGGCCTCACCGAACTGATCAACCTCAGCCTGCCTGGGGAATAAGCGTCTTTCGCAAGCCCGAACTTTAAGGTATAAAATACTGCTGGTGTTAGCGGACGAAGAAGTCTGCTAACACCAGCTTTTTTTGAACTCTTTCAAACCAAGCGGGTATCGGCGCGTGCCGTAGCGCCGTTTATGAAAAAGGCGGATCAGCATCCGCCTCTACCAAATATCAGCCCCTCCCGGATATTATCAAATGTCTCCGATGGATATCTGCTGCTTATTGGCGAACCGTTGTCCCGCAAGAACTTAAGCCCCAAATAAACTCAAATATCTCAATCAAATATACGGCGCTTATTAGCAACCCACAGTTGCACAGACAGTTATGGTCAAATTCGCAAAAATACCCGCTCCTCCTATATATATCCCTGGATCTGAGGAGCTGCCGGGCAAATAAGCGCAGATATCTCAAATAAATATAGCCCCGTGAGTCTGTGAACCATTGTCCCGCAAGTGCTTAGCCTGTAAATAAGCAAAATACACAACACTCCTATATATATACCCAGGGAGGTGAGAGAAGCAGGGTTATAGCATATTCTATATGCATATATACGCTATACTTATATATAATATAT
>CAXYWN010000020.1:0-15784 GCA_964292625.1 uncultured bacterium | reverse complement strand
GATGAGTCGGACCCCCTGGGTATTGCGGCTAATCACCGAGATTTCGCTTACATTCTGGCGAATGATCATACCTTCCTGAGTAACTATCATCAGATCTACAGTGTCATCCACAAGCATCAGGGCAACCAAGTGACCATTGCGTTTAGTTGTTTTAAGCGTAATAACACCCTTGCTGCCGCGTTTTGTGGTGGGATAAGCGGAGATCAGGGTGCGTTTTCCATAACCGTTTTCACTGATGGCCAGGATGGTTTTTCCACTCGGGGTATCGTTTTCGATGATGTACTCCTGAGAAATAATCCCCATGGAGATCACATAATCTTCCTCACGGAGCCTAATGCCCCGGACGCCTTTGGTAAAGCGGGCAGTCTGACGGAAGTCCTTTTCGTTGAACCGGTTGCAGTAACCATTCTTGGTGGCGAGGAAAACATCGTCATTGCCTTCAGAGATGCGGGCGTCAATCAGCTCGTCTCCCGGCATCAATCTGATCGCCAAAATGCCGCTACTACGCGGACGGCTGAAAGCTGACAGAGCAGTTTTCTTGATCGTGCCGTTTCTGGTGCACATTACCACGTTTTCTTCCGGACTGAAGTTTTTGAGGGTTACAAAGGCTTTGATCTTTTCCTTTTCCTGGAACTGAACAAGATTTACAATAGCCTTGCCACGCGCTGTGCGTCCCACTTCCGGGATCTCATATACCTTCAACCAGTAGCACCTGCCGTGATCGGTAAACAGCAGCAGGTAGGAATGGGTGGAGGCAACGATAATGTATTGAATTATATCCTCTTCCTTCAGATTAGTGCCCGTGAGGCCGCGGCCTCCCCTGGCCTGTACCCTGTAGGTATCCACCGGCAAACGTTTCACATAGCCATCATGGGTAATGGTAACCACAACCAATTCATCGGCCACCATATCCTCAGCGTTGAGACATCCGCTATAGTTTTCAAGGATTTTGGTACGGCGCACATCGCCAAATTTGTCTCTGATTTCCTGGGTTTCATTCTTGACCAGTATCATGCGCAGCTCTTTCTGTTCCACCAGCTCGCGCAGCCGGGCGATTATTTTCAGCAGTTCGCTGTATTCTTCTTCGATCTTTTCCCGCTCAAGCCCGGTAAGTCGCTGCAAACGCATGTCCAGAATTGCTTTGGCCTGAATCTCGCTGAGGCCAAATTTTTCCTGCAGGGCCTCGTTGGCCTCCAGAGGCGTCTGTGATGCGCGGATGGTGGCAATCACCTCGTCCAGATTGTCCAGCGCAATTTTCAAACCTGCCAAAATATGCAGGCGGTCTTCGGCGTTTCTCAGTTCGAATAGGGTCCTGCGCAAGATTACATCATGCCTGAACTGGATAAAGTTGCTCAGCATGTCCTTCATATTCACGACCTCTGGCACGCCATCAATCAGACAAAGATTGATCACACCAAAGGTTGTGCGTAACTGCGTGTATTTATAGAGGTGGTTGAGGACAGTATTACCGTCGGCATTACGTTTAACCTGTATTACAAGCCGCATCCCATCGCGTCCGGATTCGTCGCGCACGTCGCTGATGCCATCTATCCTTTTGTCTTTTACCAGCTCCACAATCCTTTCAATCAGTGCGGTCTTGGTAACCTGATACGGGATGGAACGGATGATGATCGATTCCTGCTCATTCTTGCCAATCTCGATATCCGCTTCACCCTGGATCCGGAGGCGCCCGCGTCCGGTCTGGAAATAATCTCTTATCCCTTCAGACCCCAGAACGAAACCGCCGGTGGGAAAATCCGGCCCCTTGATGTATTGGAACAAATCCAGGATCTCAATTTCGGGATTATCGATCAGGGCAACAACCGCATCGCAGACCTCAGCAATACTGTGAGGCGGCATGTTCGTCGCCATACCCACCGCGATGCCGGAAGAGCCATTGATCAAAAGGTTTGGGATTCGCGCTGGAAATACTACCGGCTCTTTACGAGTATCGTCATAGTTTCCTTTGAAATCAACCGTGTCCTTGTCCAGTTCAGCCAGCAACTCCAGGGTCATTTTCTGCATCCGAGCTTCCGTGTAACGCATCGCAGCAGGAGGATCTCCGTCGATGGAGCCAAAGTTTCCTTGTCCGTCAACCAGCGGATAGCGCATGTTCCAAGGTTGAGCGAGGCGCACGAGGGTCGGATAGACGACCTGTTCGCCATGAGGATGGTAGTTACCGGAGGTATCGCCGGCGATCTTGGCGCATTTACGAAAATGCCCGCCTGGTGAAAGATTAAGCTCACTCATGGCGAATATGATGCGCCTCTGTGAGGGTTTTAGCCCATCTCTGATATCCGGAAGCGCCCGGGCTACAATCACGCTCATGGAATAATCCAGATATGCCTGTTGGAGGTGGTCCTCTATCTGTACGTTCAATATTTTTGTCTTATCGTCCATTCTTCACTCCAGTATTTATATATCCAGGTTTTTGACAAATCTTGCGTTTGCCTGAATGAATTCCCGGCGGGGTTGGACCTCATCGCCCATCAGTACTGTAAACATCCGGTCTGCCTCAATAGCGTCGTTCATTTTTATGGAAATCATGAGACGGTCTTCCGGGTCCATGGTCGTTTCCCATAGCTGATCCGGGTTCATCTCACCCAGTCCTTTATAGCGTTGTACGATAACCCCTTTTTCGCCTAATTCGACAATCGCCGTGTCACGTTCTTCCTCTGAGAATACATATCGTTTCTGCTTGTTTTTGCGCACCAAAAACAGCGGCGGCTTGGCGATATAAACGTGGCCGTGCTCGATCAGGGGCCGCATATAGCGATAGAAGAAGGTGAGCAGTAACGTGCTGATGTGTGCGCCGTCAACGTCCGCATCAGCCATAATAATGATGCTGCCATAACGTATCTTGGTGACATCGAAATCCTGACCGATACCGGCCCCGATGGCCAAAATGATCGGCTGGATCTTGTCATTGTTGAGAACTTTGTCCACCCTTGCTCTTTCAGTGTTCAGCATCTTGCCCCAAAGCGGGAGAATGGCCTGGAAAGAACGGTCCCTGCCCTGCTTGGCGCTGCCGCCCGCGGAATCTCCCTCAACCAGAAAAAGTTCCGTTTGGGTGGGATCCGTGATTGTGCAGTCAGCCAGTTTCCCAGGTAAAGTACCGCTTTCCAGCACGGATTTACGGCGGGTAAGTTCTCTGGCTTTTCTGGCCGCTTCACGCGAACGTGCGGCCAATATGCTTTTCAAAGTGATGGACTTGGCCTCGGCGGGATGTTCCTCGAAATAGGTCATCAGCTTTTCGTAGGTAACAGAGTTCACAAAACCATCAACTTCAGAGTTTTGCAGCTTTGTTTTGGTCTGGCCTTCGAACTGCGGGTTGCAAAGTTTGATGCTGATCACGGCGGTAATACCTTCGCGGATATCATCCCCGGTGGGAGATACCTTTTCATTTTTCAGCAGGTCGGCGCTTTTGATATAGGCGTTCACCGCGCGGGTGAGGCCACTCTTAAAGCCGCTGAGGTGAGTTCCACCCTCGGTCGTGTTGATGTTATTGGCAAAGCTGAAGATGTTTTCCTGATAACCTTCGTTGTATTGCAGGGCCAGTTCAAACTCCATGCCTTCGCGTTCAGCCATGGCATAAACAGGCTTTGCGCCCAGAGGCTTTTTGTTCTGGTTCAGAAATTCCACAATACTTATGATGCCGCCCTCATACTTGAAATCGTGGATACGGTCTGAGCGCTCGTCTTTCAGGACAATGCGCACCCCACGGTTGAGGAAGGCCAGCTCGCGCAGGCGAGTGGTAAGGTAGTCAAAGCTGAACTCCACCGTCTCGAAGATCGTGGCATCCGGCTTGAACGTGATAATCGTTCCAGTGCGGTCGGTATCGCCGAGAACCTTGAGTCCGGAGGCTACCAGGCCCTTTTCATAGCGCTGGTAATAAATTTTTCCGCCAATGTGAACGCGTGCTTCCAGGTATTCGGAAAGAGCCACAACCACGGAAACGCCAACACCATGGAGTCCACCCGACACCTTGTAGCTGTTGGTATCGAATTTTCCGCCGGCATGCAGCACGGTCATCACCACCTGCAACGCTGGGACTTTCATGTCCTTATGATTGTCCACAGGGATGCCGCGACCGTTGTCATCGACCTCAACTTCACCCTGTGATGTGATTGTAACCTTGATCTGGTCGCAATATCCAGCCAAAGCTTCGTCTATGGCGTTGTCCACAACCTCATAGACCAGATGATGCAGGCCGCGTTCGCTGGTGCCGCCAATATACATTGCGGGGCGTTTGCGTACAGCTTCCAAGCCTTTCATCACCTTGATGTTACTTGCATTGTAGTTGTTTTCAGGCATAATCTATTGTCTCCTAATAATATGCACAGCAGTATGTCTTTGTTCGAATCTCTTTCGTTCGCCAAGGTGGCAAACGCATCCATATATGGTTGCCAGAAAATCACATAAGGCATTTTTGTCAAGAACAATCAACACAATTATTCAGTTTTTATCTGCATATGCATCAATACTTTATGGATCTATTGCCCAAGCAGTAAAAAAGGACTGGAAGCTTGCCAAAGAGAATTGGCATAATCAGATGGAATATATGACGTTTTGCGGTTGTTTTACAGCAAAATCGACCTGTTATTCAGTGGTGGTCATTGAGCCTATATCCCTACAGCCGTATCTGTACAAAAGCGCTATAACAAGACGCCAGGCTACTTGTCAACGCTCCACAAGGAAGCCAAACTACGGGCCGGGTTCAAATTGAACGAGTCCACAATAAAGAGCCAGTGCCATTTTATGCATTTTCCAGGGTATTCATGCGGATGCTAACAAAAGGAAATGCCACACCGGCAAGGCATAGCATTTCAAATCAGGGGCGGTAATTAGTAGATTTACTTCTGGAGTATGATTTCCACCCGGCGGCTTTTTGTGAGTGCGGAAGAGACAGTTTGAGGATCCAAAGCCCTGGTATTACCGTATGACTTCCAGGTTATCCGCTTTTTGGCTATGCCTTTTTCGATGAGGTAATCCGCGACTGCTTTGGCGCGAAGTTCAGAAAGCAGCTTGTTGTATTCTGAAGACCCGGTTTCCCAAGCGTGGCCAGAGAGCTTGATTTTGAGGTCTGGATTGGTCAGCAGAGTCATAACCAGGAGATCCAGATCTGAAGCGGCCTGGGGCGTAAGCTGCGAACTTTCATAATCGAAGAGGATATCTGCCAGATTGACAGTTGCCTTTTTTCCCAGTTTTTGCAGCACGATATCCAAGCTCAGCATATTAGCATCTTTTTCAGGCTTGAGCACCTGCGAATAGACCAGATAGCCCGGCGCATTGATTACCGCGGTATAAGACGCTGCCATAGGTAATGTGCCCAGGAAATTGCCCAGAGAATTGCTGGTCAGCACCTCCAGGTTGCGTTGTTCCTCTGTTTTACTTGAGACTTGCAATTCGGTGAACACCGGTTCCCCATATTGATCGCGTACTGAGCCTTCGATCCTGATGAAAGTGGTCTGAATAATTTCTGGAGTAGACTCAAAGATCAGAGTTTCACGACCCAGGGGAGGCGGCACAAAATCTGGTCCGGGGAGCCCCTTCCTTATCAGTTCCAGGCTTTCGTCTATCCTGGCAAAGATTGATTCCTCGTCCGCTGTTTTTCGTTTAGCTGGAACCATTGTAACTATATCGACACTGCGGATCGAACCGTCATCCTCACGGATAAGATAACTGACCGGAGTAGTGAGGGTGAAGTTGACCTGATAAATCTTCTCAAAACCGCTCACCTGACGGTCTGAACTAATATAGCCTTCGTTGCTGCCACGAACTTGGTAGAAATAGCGATCGTTGCGGGTGGAATTGATAGGCAGGCCCAAATTTTCCGGTAAAGACCACTCCTGCCAGCTATTGCCGATGCGATATGCTTTGAATATATCATAGCCGCCAAAGCCGGAATGGCCGCGGGAGGCGAAATACAGCGTTCTGCCATCCCAGGCCAGAAAAGGAGTCTGCTCGTTTTCGGCCGTATTGATCATGGGTCCTAAATTTTGGGGTTGAGTCCAAATTCCACCAATCTTTTCGCTTACATAAATATCCGTGCCACCGTATCCGCCTTCACGGGAAGAGGCAAAAAAGAGCAGACGGTCGCGAAAAACCATCGGGTGAGTTTCCACCTGCGAGGTGTTCAGTTGGCTAATGTTTTGGGGCTGAAACCATTTATCGGTGCGGGGTACAAAATAAATATCCCCGTCACGTTTGTTGGCCTCATAATTCCCAAAGATCCAAGCGCCCCCAGGTTCGGCAGAGAAGCAACCAAAAGCCTCGTTTTTATCGCTGGAGAGTTCTTCCACCAGTTCAGGCTGACCAAATCCAGAACGGAAGATTTCCACCCGCCAGATATTTTCCTTGGCCTTTTTGGCCGGACGCAGGGAAGTGAAATAGAGATATTTCCCATCCGGATCGGGGATCGCGCCGTAATCTGAATTACGACTGTTCACATAATCCGGTAAAGGACGGATGTTCGCACGACTAAAGATCTTTTCCTGACGCTGAACAATTCTCAGATAAGCATCCACCTGGGTTTGATAGGCGGTGTCTCCAGAGGAGCGGTATTTTCCAAACCATTGCATCGCGCTGGAAGTATCCGCCACCGCGATATGCAGACGGCCGAGCCAGTAATGGTATTCCGGAACTTTCCCTCCCGCAGAGCGGTCAGCATTTATAAACTCACGGATAGCCCTGTTATAATCGCCGCGCTGGTAGTATTCCATGCCTTCCTGCGCGTAGCGTGAGCCCGGAGCCCTGATCTGACCGAAGGCGCAAGCCACCAGGCCGATCAGAACCAGACAAATTATTGTTTTCTTCATCATCGCTCCCTTAAGGTCAGAACCTCAGGATCAGGGAAAGGATGTGATCATTTCCATAGAGTTCGTGGTTATTGTAACGGAAGACATAATCGAGCTGGAAATTTCGGAGCCTGATCCCGGTTCCAGCAGAGATTCGACCTTGGTTGTAGCCCAGCCGCAGTCCGGTTTGCAGGGTGGAAAAAGCATCTTCCCAAGAACTCTGCTCGGTCACAGAAACCACGGACAGTTTTGAATCAGCCTCGGAATCGCTGCCGATCGAGGTCCAATACTCGGCACCAAAACAGAAAAAAGGATTTTCATCTTTTTCCAGTTTAGCGTCTGCCACCAGGGTCAACCCTTTCAGAGGGTAAGCAGCAAGACCGGCTGAGATCTCGTAGGGGACGGTAGTGTCGTCGAATTCTCCATAAAGGTCGCGGGCCATTGCTCCGATTTCCAAATATTGGTTGATATCGAATTTGGCGCCGAGATCCACTCCGTATCCAGTCTTTGTTTCGCCGGCGATAGTACTAATGTAGAACTTTGGGCTGAGCCCAAAGCTGAATTTGCCGATGCTATTCGCATAGCTGAGCAGGAAGCTGTTCTCACTGTCAAAAAAAGGTCCGGTGGGGTTTTCATTTCCGTCATAACCATCGAGATTGATGACATTTGCATTGACCAGAGAAAGTGCCAGCGCGCCAAACCCGAAGCGATTGCCAAAGGACACATAATTGTGGCTGCGGTCATAACCCATGCTAACATTGGTCATGGTGCCTACCTCAAAATCCTTCATTCGCATCAGTCCGGCTGGATTCCAATAACCAGAGACGATATCGCTGGTGACTGTGGATCCAGCTTCACCCATGGCAATCACACGAGCGCCTACGCCCAGGCGGGAATAGGCCAGCAGCGAATTGTTCATGTCCTGCGCCATAAGAGGAACCGCGGCCAACATCAGCAACGCCACAGGCAGGTAGTATTTCAGGGTTATTCTCATTTTCATCTTTGCCTCCTTATTTGACCGCGATTTTGATCACGCGTTCGGACCTGTTCACGCCGTCATTGGCAACCACACGGGCGAAATATGTACCCCGTCCGACTTTGTTGCCGGCGGAGTTTCTTAGATTCCAGGAAATCCTTATCTGATTCGAATTCTGGGTCTCGTTGATTATCGTTTGGACTTTCTTACCGGCAAAATCGTAGATTAAGACAGTCAGGGTCACATTATTGTTTCTGTTCAGGATAACAACCAGTTCGGTCTGATCGGTTGCTGGATTTGGCCAAGCATACGAAGCGTCGCTGATTTCCAGATCCTGCGATTGGTAGTATTCCACAGTCGAGGAACTGGCAGGGCTTTCGATGCCGCCATAAACCGCGGTAACGTAATACTCGTAGGAAGCATCCATCTCGATGCTGTAGTCGTCGTAGTAGTAATTTCCATCCAACTGAGTGTTCACAAAGTTGGTATTGATCTTTGAGAACTGCGTTTCAGAGAGCTTGCGGCGATAAATGTTGAATCCATCAAGCGCTTTTCCGGCCCCGGGCAGGTTCCAGAGCACGCGAATGTAGCCCGCATAGGTAAACCCACGGACATCCACTGGCGCGGAGAGGATCGTATAGGTCGCGCTCGTAATTGAACTGGGAGTCCATCCGGCTTTGAAAGCTCTGGCAGAGATCACCATGTTCTGGGTGAAATTTGGCACGATGATTGGATTTATATAAAGAGCCGATTCAGAGCTTGGAGCGCTGCCATCGGTGGTGTAGCGGATCTCTGCGCCTTCTGAAATAGTCGAGATCACCACATAAACTGGCGCGCCATAGGTGTCTCCCGGAGGTGAAAATACCGGCGGCGAGACAGCTCCCGTTACTGTGTAAACAGCTGTTTGTGTTTCTGAGGGTATCCAGCCTTCGGCAAAACCTTTTGCCTTGATCGTTGTAATCGCATTCAACGGCAGAGAAATAGGCGCTGTATAGGCCGCAGAAAAAGCCGTGGGTTCGCTGCCATCGGTGGTGTAGCGAATGATGGCATTCATAGGCAAAACTGCGGCTACCAGAGTGACGCTCTGCGAAGTCTGATATGTTCCCGGGGTAGGACTGAAGAGAGTTTCCGGCAACTGTACCTGACCTGTGACACTGTATATTCCTGTATGTTCCACACTAGGAACCCAGCCGTCTTTAAAGGCGCGAATCTTAATCGTGAAATTGATTGAATTCAATCCAATGTTGACAGGAGCATCGAATACGGGAGAGCTCTGGTTGGGAATCGAACCATCCGTGGTGTAACGGATAATTCCTCCCGTGGGATTAGTGCCGCCAACCGAATTGACACTGATGGGCTCAGAGTACACTCCCGGAGCGGGATTCAGATAGGGTGGCATCAGCTGCATCTGTCCAGTTAGGGTGTATTGGGCAGTGTAGGTTTGACTCGTAATCCAGCCGTCCCTGTAGGCCTTCACTTTGACGGTCACGTCCGCTGGAGCGAAGAGTTGAATTGGCTGCGTATATGCGGGAGAAGCAACAGTCGGCTCACTTCCATCCAGACTGTAACGCAATATGGTTCCAGAGGGATTGGTCTGGGTGTTCAGGACAACCGTGATATTTGGAGTATAGGTACCGGCAGGCGGGGGGAAGGCAGGGTCAGGGGTTACGATGGTTCCCGTAATCGTGTAAGAGCCAACATAAACCTGGCTGGGAGTCCAGTTGACTGCGAAAGCCCGGGCGCGAAGCTCATAACTGTGATTCAGTTCCATGGGGATGGGACTTGTATAGGGTGGCGACGCTGTTGTGGGTTCGCTGCCGTCCAGGGTATAGCGTACCTGGGCGTTGGCCGGGACCGTTGGTGTATTGATACTCACCAACTGGGCAGTCTGATACGTGCCTGCCGCCGGATTGAAGACCGGCGCAGCGATGCTGGCCTGTCCCGTAACCATGTAGGTCGCGGTGTGGGTGGCGCTGGTGGTCCAGTTAGTTTTGAACGCCTTTACTTTAATGGTTGTGGTACTGTTCAGAGGCAGATTGATCGGGGCTGTGTAAATCGCTGAAGACGCGTTTGGTTCGCTGCCGTCTATGGTGTAGCGAACGGTGGCATCAGCAGGTACAGTGCCGGCAACAATAATCGTTTGGGCGTTTTGATACGTGCCTTCAGGCGGCGTAAACACAGGAGTCAGGAACGCAATCTGACCGGTGATCACGTAGGTCGCGGTGGCCGTCGCGCTGGGCGTCCAGTCGGTTTTGAAGGCCTTCACGCTGATGGTGGTGCTGCTGTTCAAGGGCAGATTGATCGGGCTTGTGTAAGCCGGTGAGTTTTCAGTGGGTACCGATCCGTCCAGGGTATAGCGTAAAGTCGCCCCGGTAGGAGTGGTATTAGTGTTCAAGGTTATAGCTTGTGTGATTTGGTAGGTTCCCGCGGGAGGCGTGAATACCTGGGCCGGCAGTTGCACCAGTCCGGTAACCGTGTAAGTGGCGGAATACACTTGGCTGGAAGTCCAGCCCGTCAGGAAGGCTCTGGCTTTCACAGTCATAGCGCTGTTCAGCGGAATGCTTATCGGGGTGGCGTAGATCGGCGAAGTATCCGTCGGAGTGTTGCCATCAATGGTGTAGCGAACCGTTCCTCCAGCAGGCATCGTGGTAGTATTGATCACCACCGCTTGAGCGGTTTGATAAGTTCCGGCGGAGGGAGTGAAAACCGGCTCAACTATGCTGAGGGCCCCGGTGATATTATAGGTGGCGCTGTAAGTCTGGCTGGGCTGCCAATTGCTGAGATAGGCTTTGACTTTGATTGTAGTCATCGTGCCCAGAGCCAGTTGGATCGCGGTGCCATAGGCGGGAGACGATTCCGTTGGTTCGTTGCCGTCCAGGGTATAGCGCAGGGTGGCTCCCACCGGAGTGGTCAGCGTGTTCAAAGTAAGCACCTGAGCGCTCTGATAGGTTCCCGCGGGTGGAGTGAAGACAGGTTCGGCTATCGTGACCTGACCCGTTACAGTAAAGACCCCGGTGTGGATCACGCTCGGCTGCCAGTTTGCGGCGTAAGCACGCACCCGGATGGTAACGCTCTGGCCGTTGGCAACCTGGATAGGTGTGCCGTAAATAGGCGATGATGCGTTCGGATCGCTGCCGTCCAGGGTATAACGCAGAGTCGCGCCGGCAGGGATGGTAGTGGTGTTAATCGCCACCGCTTGAGGCGTGGTGTAGAGTCCGGGATTGGGAGTGAAAACCGGCAGGGTTATGGTTACCGCGCCTGTGGTGGTGTAATTTCCGGTCTGCACAACGCTGGGAGCCCAGTCGGGCTTGAAAGCCCGCACCTTGAGGGTCAGCGATGTTTCCAATGGCAGATTAATCGGGACAGTGTATTGCGGAGAACTCTCTGTGGGATCCGACCCATCGGTGGTATAGCGTATCACTGTGCCTGTCTGAATAGTCCCATTCACCGTTATCTGCTGTGCGGTGGTGTAAACACCCGGCGCAGGCGAGAAAACGGGGGTTTGGAACGCCACTTGTCCCGTGACCACGTATGTTGCGGTAACCGTTTCGCTGGGTATCCAGTCGGCTTTGAATGCTTTCACACTAATGGTTGTGCTGCTGTTCAGAAGCAGGATAATCGGGCTTGTATAAGCTGGGGAGTTTTCCGTGGGAACAGCTCCGTTCAATGTATAGCGCAGCGTTGTACCGGCAGGGGTGGTGTTCGTGTTTAAGGTTATAGATTGTGCGGTTTGGTAAGTTCCAGCGGGAGGTGTAAATACCTGGACCGGCAGTTGCACCTGTCCGGTAACCGTGTAAATGGCGGAATACACTTGGCTGGAAGTCCAACCCGTCAGGAAGGCCCTGGCCTTTACCGTCGTAGTACTGTTCAGCGGAATGCTTATCGGAGTGGTGTAGATCGGCGAAGTGGCGGTCGGGGTGCTGCCATTAGTTGTATAGCGAACCGTTCCTCCGGCCGGCATCGTGGTGGCATTGATCACCACCGCGTGAGCGGTTTGATAAGTTCCGGCGGAGGGAGTGAAGACCGGTTCGGCTATGCTGAGGGCACCTGTGATATTGTAGGTGGCGCTGTAAGTCTGGCTGGGCAGCCAATTGCTGAGATAGGCCTTCACCTTGATCGTGGTCATCGTGCCCAGAGGCAGTTGGATCGCGGTTCCATAAGCAGAAGACGATTCGGTGGGTTCGCTGCCATCCAGGGTGTAGCGCAGAGTTGCTCCCACAGGAGTGGTCAAAGTGTTCAAAGTAAGCACCTGAGCGCTCTGGTAAGTTCCCGCGGGCGGAGTGAAGACAGGCTCGGCTATCGTGACCTGACCCGTTACAGTAAAGACCCCGGTGTGGATCACGCTCGGCTGCCAGCTGGTGGCATAGGCGCGCACCCGGATGGTGACACTCTGGCCGCTGTTAACCTGGATAGGAATGCTGTAGGCCAACGATGATTCGTTCGGATCACTGCCGTCCAAGGTATAGCGCAGAGTCGCTCCGGCAGGGATGGTGGTGGTGTTAATCGCCACCGCTTGAGGCGTGGTGTAAAGTCCAGGATTAGGAGTGAAAACGGGCAGGGTTATGGTTACCGCGCCAGTGGTGGTGTAATTTCCGGTCTGCACAACGCTCGGAGCCCAGTCGGGTTTGAAAGCCCGCACCTTGAGAGCCAGCGATGTTTCCAAGGGCAGATTGATCGGGACGGTGTATTGCGCAGAACTCTCCGTGGGATCTGTCCCGTCAGTGGTATAGCGAATCACGGTGCCAGGCTGAATGGTCCCGTTCACCGTTATCTGCTGTGCGGTGGTGTAAACACCCGGCGCGGGCGAGAAAACGGGGGTCTGGAAGGCAACCTGGCCAGTTATCACGTATGTTGCGGTAACCGTTTCGCTGGGTATCCAGTCGGCTTTGAAGGCTTTCACACTGATGGTTGTTGTACTGTTCAGAGGCAGGCTGATCGGGGTAGTGTATGCTGGCGAGTTCTGGGTGGGAGTGCTTCCATTGAGGGTATAGCGCAAGGTGGCGTCAGTTGGCAGGGCAGGCGGAGCCAGAGTTATGGCTTGGGCAGTTTGATATGTCCCTGCAGCGGGGTTGAATAGGTTATCGGCCAGGATCACTTGTCCCGTCATCACATAGGTTGCGCTGTAGAGCGGGCTGGCAATCCAGTTATCTCTAAATGCCCTTGCTTTCAATATTACGGTGGCATTCAGCGGTAAAGCAATCGGTTCCGTATAGATCGGAGAAGTTGTCGAAGGATCACTGCCATCCATTGTATAGCGGATGGTTGCATCGGTTGGAATGGGATTGTTGATGGTAACAGTCTGAGCCGTGGTATAAACTCCCGCGTTCAGGCTGAAGATCGGAGGCGTGATGATCACCTGGCCTGTCACAGTATAGCTTTCATCTGTTGTGGCGCTCGGCTGCCAGCCAGATTTAAAGGCTTTGGCGCGGATCGTCATCGTGCTGTTCAGAGGCACCACGATAGCAGTTGTATAGAGGGTGGAACCCGCAGTGGGTTCGCTGCCGTCAGTGGTATAGCGGATCGTGGCTCCGGCAGTCGTCGTGGTTAACACCACCGCCGTTGCCTGGGTATAAATCCCTCCCGGAGGGGTGAAACTGACGTCGGCAACGGTCCCTGTAACCGTGTAACTAGCCGAAACCACCGGGCTTGGATTCCAGCCATCCCGATAAGCGAGGGCTTGGATAAACAAGCTGCTGTCAGAGAGGATGGCGATCGGGGCCATATATAGAGTCCCGTGAGTGGAGGAAGGCAGAGATCCGTCAGTCGTATAGCGGATCAGAGCGTTTTCCGTTGTCGTGGATATCTCCACATTTAGCGGCTGATAATAGGTTCCCGAGGGATAAGAAAACATCGGCGCCGCGACTTCCGGAATGATGATATTGATCAAATAGCTAGCATTGGAGATCAAAGAGGTGTTCATTCCGGTTTTATAGGCGATGGCTTTGATGGTTGTGGTTTCAGATATATTCACCGGCACGGTGTAGATGCTTCCCACCGTCTCTGAAGGTTCGGTCCCATCAACGGTATAGCGGATTGCGGCCTCAGGGGTCTGAGTGCTGATCGTTACCTGAATCGCTTGGTTGTAGATCCCGGCAGCAGGAGCAAAGGCCGGCGTAGCAACGGTCTCAATCGGAATCACAATCACATATTGAACAGTGGCAACAGGCGAAGGATTATAGGCATCCTTAAAACCGCGCGCCTTGATCATCGCATTGCTGGAAACCACGAAACTACCCGCATAGACAGTGCCGTTATCCAGCTCCGGATCGCTTCCGTCTGTAGTATAGACAAGCGTAGCTGCCGGCGTGGCGGTGGTGATGGTCACAGTTTGAGGGGCATTATAAACTCCGCTGGCCGGTTGAATCACAGGAGTGGCCACATCCGGAAGCGGTATGTTGATATCAAAGGCCGCGCTCGTTATGCTTGATGGATGCCAGTTTGCCTTGGAAGCGATGGCCTTCAGCACCAAATCGTGATCCACCAGGATGGGATTCAGGGGATTGTAGGCAGGGCTCGTTCCCGGGATTGGATTGCTGCCATCCAGGGTGTAATTGATCAGCGCTCCGGGCGTCTCCGTGCTCAGAGTCACAGATTGGTTTTCGGTGAAAGTGCCGCCATTGGGGACAATACTGACGGGGCGGGCATAGAAGTTATAGACCGCGGTACTGATGTTGGAGGGAAGCCAGTTTGTGCGGTACGCCCTGGCTTTCAGGACTGTGTTTTGATTTATCGGGATTGAAGTGGTATAGACCAATCCATTCAAATTGGATGGATCGGTGCCGTCGGTGGTATAATATATGGTTGAGCCAGCCGGCAAAGTTGTGATTGTAACGCTAAAGGGCGCGTAGAAATCTCCTCCCTCGACCGAGATAAGCGGATCGGACACCGGTCCGTTGATCACATAGCTTTGGGAGATGATATTCGAACTGATCCATTCGCTACGATAGGCGATTGCTCTCACTGTCGATGAAGTGATAAGCTCAAACGGAGCCTGATACAAAGACCCGTATTCCGGGCTTGGATCTGTTCCGTCCAAAGTATAGCGGATGCTGGCCCCGGCTGTGCCAACGGTTATCCCAACCGTCTGCGCTGAGGCATAGCTTCCCGCAGCAGGTGTTATCACCGGATTAGCCACCACAAAGAAATACTCTGCAGTCGCGACTGCCGAATCCAGCCAGTTTTCCCGATAGGCATAGGCTTTCACGATTGTGTTACCCTGTGCCAAGAACGGGGAATTATAGGTAAAGCCATTAAGCAGAGTCGGTTCACTGCCATCTAAAGTATAACGAATTGTAGAGGAGGCGGGAATAGCGCTGATACTTACAGTCTGGGGACTGTTATAGTAACCGGCGCTGGGGCTGATAATGGGGAGACCGACAGGTCCATTGATCACATAGGAAGCATTGGAAACCTGCGAGTCATTCCAGCCGTCCTTCCAGGCAAAAGCCATGATGAAGGTATTGGCGGAAACGCTGATCGGACTTCCATAGACTGTTCCATTGGAACGAGTCGGAGTGCTGCCATCCAGCGTGTAAACTATGGTCGCATCTGCCGGATTGGCAGAAAGTGTCACGGTCTGAGCGCTCGCATATTGCCCCGGAGGCGGATTGAAAGCCGGAGTGCTGACCGTTCCAGTGATATAGTATTGAGCGTCAGTTATCCCGCTGGGGTTCCAACCTGTTTTGTAGGCCTTGGCACGCAGCAGAACGTTTGTAGATACATTTATCGGGGTGTCGGACACATAGGCAGTTCCGTTGTCAGAGCTGGGTTCAGAGCCGTTAATGGTATAATATATGCTTGCATCGGGCGGATTGACCGAAATGTAAACATTGGTCGGGGCAGTGTAAGTTCCCGGTCCCGGGGTAAACACAGGATTGGCAATATTGCCGATAATGGAGTAGATTGCGCCGTAAATAGCCGATGACCGCCAATCGGTGAGATAAGCTCTCGCCTTGAGGGTCGCGCTACTGTTGATCAGGATCGGTCCGCCGTAGGTATATCCGTAATCCAG
>CAXYWN010000019.1:0-16252 GCA_964292625.1 uncultured bacterium | reverse complement strand
CTTCTTTAGTAGTCTTCTTCTCTTCTTCTTTTAGCTGTTCTTTCTCTTTTTCAGACATAAGATTCTCCTTGCAATGCTGTGTCATTTAACTGATAGAATAAACGGGTACGGGAAATTGTCAAGTAAAATTAGCAGTTACTTGCGGCGACTGCTAATTTGCAGTTGGTTTTCTTGTTGAAACATCAGAAGCCATGGTTTTATAACAGCTCCTTGCTTTCAAGTACAATAGAGCTTATTATATTACTATATCAACCTGCTAGGAGAAAGAGATGTTGACAGAACTGAACGATAAAAACTTCGATGAAGTGGTGAAACAGGGTATAGTTGTGGTGGATTTTTGGGCGGCATGGTGCGGACCCTGCACTATGATCGCGCCCACGCTGGAGCAACTGGCCCAGGAAAACCCTGATGTCACCTTCGGCAAGCTGAATGTGGACGAACAACCCCAACTGGCTTCCCGGCACGGCGTGATGAGCATTCCGACCCTGCTTTTCTTTGTGAACGGAGAACTGAAAGACAATTCCATTGGAGCGGTGCCCAAAGCGGTGATTGAGAAAAAGCTCGAGCTTCTGCGCGGCTGATCCCTTCACTGAAGGTAATCAGTTTGAAACGCAACGAATTCGTAAACCGGACAGAGTATCTGCTCTTCCGGTTTCTTTTGTTCAAGCTGCGTTTGCTGCCTCTTGCCTGGAGGCGCTGGCTGATTACCAGGCTGTTTGTGTGGATAGGTTTTGGACTGGGAATCAGGCGCGAGGTCGCCGAACGCAATCTGCGCAACGTCTATCCCGATCAGAGCCCTCTCGAGCGCAAGACACTTCTAAAAAAGATTTACTATAATCTGGGACTCATAGCTTATGAGCTGTATCTGCTTCCTGAGGAAAAACTACTCGCCGCCACCAAACTCAGTGGAAAAAGCCATGCGGACAAAGCCTTTTCCCTGGGGCAGGGCGTCATCCTCGCCACAGCGCATCTGGGCAACTGGGAAGCAGCGCGAATCCTGCCACTATTTGGCATTCCACTTTCGGTGGTGGCCCAGAAACAGCACAATCCCTATTTTGACGCTTACAATACTGCTCTGCGCACCCGCCAGGGAGTTCATATAATCGACGACCAGCGCGGGATGAAGGAGCTACTGGGTCATCTGCACAAAAACGAAATGGTAGCCATCCTAACGGACCAAAACGCCGGTCCGACAGGCCTGACGCTTGATTTTATGGGTTTGCCAGCCTCGCATTGGAAGGGTGTGGCGAAGATTTCGCTGCGCTACAAAGTGCCGATCGTGCCGGCTTTTCCGCTTAGGACCCCGGAGGGCGGGATCAAGATCTGTTTCGAGCCAATGATCTATCATCCGGAACTTGAGGATACCGATGAAAACTACATCTTTTTGTTAAAGAAGCTTAACGCCGTGATTGAAAGCTACATCAACCGCTATCCAGAACAGTGGTTTTGGGTGCATAGACGCTGGGACAAAAGGTCACGCTGAGTTGTCCCTCGCCGTGAAAGGCGGCTGAGAGTCAGATCAAAAGAAGGGCAAAAGCCATTAGTGGCTGCTGGGCTACACTAGATCTGCAGCAAGGCCGCCCAATCAAACAAGTTTCAGTTGACAAGCACTGCCGTTTTGAAATAAGGGATAAACCACTTATTTTGGGAGTTCAATGATGTTCATAGACCACCGATATGAGGTCCTGGAAAGCCTGGGCACAGGATCCTGGGCCAATGTTTACAAGGTACGAGATGTTCGCACTGACAACATCTACACCCTGAAACTGTTTCAGTACCTATCCTCACAAGAGCTTTACCAGCAGTTCAAGGCTGCCGACATGCACCATATCTCCAAGATTGAACATCCCAACCTCAACAGCGTGGTGGATTTTGGCAATGTGGGCGATCACATCTATTTCATCAGCGAATATTTCGACGGCAGCACTCTGAACAATTTCCGCTTTAATAAAGCGAGAATCAATGACCTTTATGACATAATTGTCCAGATCTGCTATGCCCTAAACGCCTTACATACTCAAAATATGATGCATAGGGACCTCAAACTTGAGAATATACTTTATAAAAAGACCCATAACAAGATAGAAGTAAAGCTGATAGACTATGGCTTTAGTCATCTCGGGCTGGAAAAGGATAACCAATATGTATCCGGGACCCTGCCCTACATCGCTCCTGAGGTATATCTGGGCAAAGCGCCAAGTTATGCCAGCGATTTCTATTCGCTGGGCGTAATCATTTACCGTCTGATAACCGGCAGTTTTCCCTTCACCCTGGATCAGATTAACGCCATGCGGAGCAGCGGTCAGCAGTATTTTTCCCCGGTCTATCCGTCTGATCTGAATCCACAGATCCCGCTGCCTTTGCAAAACCTTTGTATCGAACTCCTGGACCGCAATCCTGAAAGCCGCTTTCAAAACAGCGCAGAGATCATCGAATACATCAACCGCACCACGGACCGCAATTATGATTTTTCGGTTTCCTGGTCGCTGGTGAATTCGATGAGGTTCAATAGCTATCTGGTCCAGGAAAGAATCGTGAAGAACCTGTTGGACTACCTTCCCCAGATGGAGGCTGCCAATGGCAAGATCATCTCGCTGATCGCGGGCGAGGGCATGGGCAAGGACAACATCCTCTCCCTCTTTCGTTACAACATCCTCCGGGGCGAATATTTCATCTTTGACTACAGCTGCACGAGCACGGAGCACGAAGCCTTTTTCGCCCTGTTCAAGGAATATCTCCGCTCTCTTTCTGAGGAAGAAATCGCCAACAACGCTTCGCTGAAGAGCATCTCGGAAAAGATGCGGCGCTACCTCTTCATGTCCGAACAGGCGGCCAAAGGAGTTACTCCCAGCGAAGCAGACATGAAAGCCGATTTTGATTTTGCCAAATCGCTTTTAACCGAACTGGCCAAGACCAAACCCGTAATCTTCATTGTGCGCAACATCCAGCACCTGCACCGTCACTCGATTGATTTCCTCAACTTTTTCTCCTCCTCAGTAGTCACGAATCGCATCCTGATCGTGATGAGCTGCACCGATTTCAACCAGGTGCGGCAGATCGATCACAGCGTCCTGATCAATGTGCCGATGTTCACACCGGATGAATCCGCGGCCTATATCCGCAAACTGATCAATGGCCCTGTTCCAGATAAGTTTTGCCGGCTGATCCACACCCGCTCTTCCGGAGTTCCCTTCCTCATTACCGAGATTATGATCAACCTGACCCTGAACGGACTAATCAGTTACGATGGCGAATACCATTTCCCGGAAAACCTGGACGAATATACAATTCCCTCTCGCTCGCTCGAATCCATCCTCGCCCGGGTGAAACATCTCAAACCCTCCAGCGCCAAGCAGCTGCAAAAACTCTCCATCGTTCAGACCCCCATTTCCCGGGAACTTATCCGCTATATCTGCAAAGTGAAGGACGGTGAACTCTACGACCTGCTCAACGAGGCTAAATACAACGAAATACTGCAAAAGCGGGAAAATCACTTTCATTTCACCTTTGCCGAAGCCAAGGCGCACCTCTATGACCAATGCCAGCCTCGGATGCGGGTGCTTGTTTCGCTGCGCGTGATCAAGTATTACGAAACGCGGAAAGTGACGGACCCAGACACCTGTTGGGGAATAATCCGTAACGCGCAGATAGCCCAAGACAAGGCCAGCGAGCGACGTTATCTGCAACGTTTGTACTGTCTGTATTGCGAAGATCACGAACAGCAGGAGGCTTATGAAGCGATGGCCCGGGTACTGAAAATAGACTTGGGCGGGGACCTGGAATTGCCACTGGAAGAGTTGGTGGCCGACCTGCAGAAGTTTCACCGGATGACAGAATATACGGGCAGCACCAGCGAAGCGGAGTTCCTGCTCCAAAATCAGGATGCCATTGCCGAATGTTTCGAAAAATACGTTGTCCTGGGCACCTTGGTGCTCTTTCAGGGCGATAGAAAGAGCGCGTTGAAGAGTTTTGAGAAAGCGGAAAAACTGGCCGCCGACTCCTGTCAGAAGTCCATGGCCAAATTGTATCAGGCGCAAATCTACGCCCGCACGGATCCCGCCAAAGTGAAGAAATGCCTGGATGGCATCGCCGAGGTCTCCCCAGCTTTCAGGATCAAGGCTGCCACATTGATGGCAGCGTATGATTCTCCCGATCACGACAAGGCGGCCCGGGGCCTGGAAAAATTCCTTGCCGAACTGGTACCAAGCCAGGATACGGATGCCATGATCGAGCTGGCCTCGCTGCACAACACTCTGGGCGAACTTTACAGCATCCAGAAGAACATCGCGGAGGCCGACGAGCATTTCAACATCGCACTGAACATCTGGAACAGCTATAATATCCGGCGCCATCTGGGCTGGATTCACAACAACCTCGCGGACCTCAACCTGAAACAGGGTTTTACCATTCTGGGGCTGAACCATGCACAAAAAGCGCTGGTCTATGCCAAAGACAGAGGCAATCTGCTGTCGGAAGGCCGGGCCCTGTTAAACCAAGGTGAGGCGATGATCAAAATGGGCCGCTTTGAGGAGGCAGAAGCCAGACTGCTGGAGGCGCAAGAGCTGATTAAAACGATCAAGGCCGATAAATATCTCATTTCCATAGACCGGAACCTGGCCCTGGCAGAAAGCAAGATCGGCGGTTTCGTACATTATTTCAAATTCACCAGCACCCACGAACCCAAGCAGATCCAGGGGGTCGTTCCTGAGATCAATCCTTTGGTGAAGACCTATTTCTACTATCTCAGCGAGATGTCCAATCCCGCCAAGCTGCGCCGGCTGATTCGCAAAAACGCCCACCTCGATTTCATTGAGAGCCAGGAACAGGAATTTTACCACAATATTCTCAGTATGCTGGCCATGGTTGAAAAAGACTATGCCACCGCCCTAAGCGAACTTAAATTGGCCGTGCAATTTGCCGGAGAGATCAACAACAACTACGCGGTGGCGGTGTTTAATGTTTTGCAGGCAACCTGTTACTACGGTTTGCGTGAAATGGGCAAATCGGCTGAGTTGATAGCCAAAGCCAGGCCTGTGATCGTGGAAAATCAATATAGATATTGGGAACAGAGCCTGGACCTGCTGGAACTGAAACTTGATCTGGCCGATCCTTCCATTCCCTTGAGGACAGTGCTGAGAAGAATAAACCGGCAGCTGGAATACTGCCAAAACCTGAAATACTATCAGTTGGTGCATGAGTTGTGGCAACTGAAGATCCAGCTTTTGGTGGAGTTGAGAGCCATTTCCGCAGCTGAAGAGGAATTTCGTAACTATCGGACTTACCTGGAAATCATCACGGAGGATATCAGCAAGGACGACCGGGCAAATTTCTTCAAAGTCAACATGTACGACCAACAAGACCTCAACAAGTTCAAGGCGGTTCTGATTGACTCACGCCGAAGGGAAACCCGCACTCGCTGGAACGATATGCTGTTTGATATTTCCAACGTGAACAGCGTGCAGCGGGTCAAATTCCTGATTGAGAAGGGAATCACCCAGATTATTGCACCCTGGCAGTTTATGCTTCTGGCTTGGTCTGAAAAACTCGGCAGCTATTATATGTTTCACAGCTACAACGCGGACGCGGAAAAAATCCTGCCGTCTGAATTCCAGCCTCACAGAATCAAAGCCTTGCAAACTGACAACCTCACCACTTTCAAGTATGAAGGCAAAAATATCGCGATTCTGCCTCTGCTTAGCGGCAGCAGAACGATCGGCTATCTGGTGATCAGCGATGACGGTGAACTGGAATATACCGCCAGCGAACAGACCGTGCTGAAAAACATCAAATCCCATCTAACGGCCATGCTGATCCGCACCTGGGACTACCAGGAAATCAACCTGCGCATGGAGAAGATGAATCACCTGATCGAAATATCCCACGAGCTGATGGGCACCCTTAATATCAACGATCTGGAACTTGCGATTGTATCCCTGGCAATCGACCTGACCAACGCCACCCGCGGCTTCCTGATCAAAAAGGACAGCGACGGAAACAACCTCTTTCAAGTGCAACTGGGCCAAAACGGTCAAATCCTCAGCACCGCTTTCGGAGTAAGCAAAACCGCTCTCAGCATGAGCCAGACAGGCGGAAAAACCGTTACCACCTACAACGCCAAAGTGGATAAGCTGTTTGAAGACTCCATCAGCGTTCACGACTACGCTATCCAGACCATTTTCTGCAGCCCCATCGCCGTTGGAGACAACTACGAGGGCTATCTCTACCTGGACAATGTGGGCGACAGCAACGGCGATATGTACCTCAATGAAGATATCATGGTGTTGCTGATAAATCTCTTTGTCAATGCCATCAAAAATGTGCTCCAATACTCCAGCCTTGTTCAGAAAAGCGCTGAACTCAAAAACCTGGAACAGCTTAAAGACGAATTCATCGGCATTGTTTCGCATGAACTGAACACCCCTTTGTTTCTGATGCAGGGTGCCGTCACCAAACTAAAGCGCAGCACCAGCCTCGATGTGAAACAGCGGCAGCAACTGATGTCAGAGCTCGAAGGCGCGGTCAACAAACTGACTATGACCATCTCTGACATTCAGACGATGAACCGGTACAACCTTATTAAAAAGCTGGAAAAGTCGCCCCTGCAGGTTGCGGATGTTCTGGAGCTTGTCCATCAGCAAGTGGAGATCCTTTCCCGCGAACGCAGAATGCATATCCGGCTGGAGCTCGAACCCGATTTGCCGCTGGTTCAATCGGACTGGACCGACATGCATCGCATGGTTTACAATATTGTGTTGAACGCTGTCCGCTTCACCCGGGAATCCGGCCTGATCACGATCGGGGCACGCCGAAGCGCCTTCGTCCAGGAAAAGATCGACAACAAGGAAACCCTGGTCATCTATGTTACGGATAACGGGATGGGCATGCCCAAACATCTGATCAACGAAGTTTTCCGCAAATTTTACGAACTTAACGCGATCTATGCTCACAAGAGCGGGGTTGTTGAATACCGCAGCAGCGGACTGGGCTTGGGGCTCGCCATTTCCAAGCGGATCGCAGAACTGCACGGAGGTCATATCGTGATTAAAAGCAAGGAAAACGAAGGCAGTTCCGTGTTCATCATCATTTCCTTCAAATAATCAGGACAGCCAAAATATGCGCAATTTCAAACAATCTTTCGGCATGCTTTTGGCAGCCCTAAAACCCGCGCTCATGCTGCGAATCGGCTTAGCCCTGACCTGCTTTCTGCTGCTCGGTTCAGCTCTTTCGGCCCAGTCGATGCGGGAAGACGAGGACTTTGCCTACATAGTAGAGCTATATTACGGCTCCGATGCATATCTGGACGAAGTTTCCGCGGAACTTGCGGTCTTCAGCAATCGCTATCCGGATTCCAGCTACAACCAATACATCCAGTATCTGCAAGGAAATATCGCTCTCAAAAGGGGAGAATTCAAGCTCAGCGGACTGATATATCATGAACTGCTGGAACAAGACCTCCATCCCGATATTTTGGCCGACATCTATCTCAATTATGCCATCGCCAACTACTATCTGGGCGATTATTCTTTGAGCCTGAACCTGCTCGGCGATCTTCAGCAAACCGCAGTTCATCCCTGGTATCTCTATCAGGTGAACGTCTGGCGCGGCCGGATCAAAGCCATGCAGGAACTCTGGCTTTCCGCGGCGGAGGAATATCAGCAAGCTCTGGCTTACGATCCGCAGGAGGTTCTCTACGACTATTTTCAGGTACTGCTGGCCCTCGAACGCGAAGAACAGGCTCTTGCCATCCTTAATAACCTTCCAGCAGAATCGCCTGACTACATCCAGTATCACGGCTCCTGGCTTGATCAGCTCCTTTCTGAGGGACGCTATGCGGATTTTGATGACCACGTCGCAGATATGGACAGCCTTTACGCTGCCGCACCGGAATTGACCCTGCTGAAAGTGCGCAAAGCCTTGGATATGGAGGATTATCCCGCCGCGAAGACATTGCTGCAAGAGCTTACTGCTCCTTCCGATCTTGCCGCTTATTATCGGGCTATCCTGCTGAACGAAGACGGTTATCCGGACGAGGCGGATCAGCTCTTCAAATCCCTGCTGCATTCCCAGTCAGGAGACCTCGCCGTGCTTTCCTATCTGGAACGGCTGAAAATCCTCCACACCAGTGACCCCGTTTCGGCCACCCGGCAGTTGGAGAGATTCCTGGAAGATCCTCTGGCCAAGCGCGGCGACGCCTATCATCTTTTGGGTCAGTTCAAATTTGCCTCAGAAGATTATCCATCCGCTCTGAGCAAGTTCATCGAGGCAGCGAACTTTCCGCTTGGCCAACCTATGGAAGAAATGAACCAAATCTTCAGCGCGCGTTGCTATTACAATATCGGACAATACGAACTTTGTGCCGACCTCTGCAATCGCTACCTGAATAAATATCCAGCCGGACTTTACCGGGACCTTGCGTTCTATTACAACGCCAAGAGCCAGCCTCTGCCTGAAAACGCCAAATTGGCGAGGCTTAACTATGAAAGGATGCTTCGCGAGCATCCGGATTCGCCTTGGGCGGACGAAGCCCGTTTCGATCTGGCCGAGCTCTATTTCCAAGCCTCTGAATATGCTGCCGCAGAAGCGCTGTACAAAAGTGTGGTGGCCACCGGGAACAACTTCCCCAGCGTTTATTTGCGCCTCGCCCAGACCTATTATTACCAGGATAAATACGATGAAGCGAGCCAGATTCTGTCCAGCGTACTCGATCCCACAGCGGATTTCGAAGCAGCTCTGCTCCAGGCTGGTATCACATTCAGCCAAAAGGATTTTGCCCAGGCTCTGGAGCTTTTCTCCCGGGCAGAGAACCTGGGATCCACTCCCATACAGAAGACCGAGGCACTTTCCTACCGCGCCTATACCCTCTTCTATCTGAAACGCTTTACAGAGGCATCCGATCTTTTTCAAGAGCTTAGCCGCGACAGCCTTAACGCGGAAATCTATCTCTATCAGGCTGCCAAATCCGCGGCGAGCGGCAGAAACTGGATTCGCGCCCTGGAACTTTATGACCGCTGGCTGGATGAATTTACCGAATCCGGCTATTACCTGAACGTCCTGGCCGATATCGCCAACACCAATTTCAACCTCGGCCGCTATTCCGAATCCCTGAGCGACTGGCTGAATATTCTCCGCCGCTTTACTGCCAGCACCTATGTTGAGGAAGAGGATCGCCCCCTGCTGTCGGAAGTTTTCACCGGCATCGAAACCAGCTCCCGAAAATTGCGTGGCGTGGAGCATATTGACGAAATCGCGATGCTTATCGATACTTTCAAAAGCGACTACATCAAATTCGAGCTCGAATTTATCCTGGTCAAACTTTATGCCAATTCCGAACTCTGGGAAGATCTGCTGCGTGAAGCCACCCAGTTTAGGCAGAGCCTCAATCTCCCCAGTGAGCGGCAAAATGAATTTGACCAATTGCTCCTGCGTTCTCTGATTAAACTCAACCGGCTGGAAGAGGCGGACAGCCTGGCCAGCCAGATCCATACGGTAAATCCCAACCGGGAGATACTGGTCCAGTGGGCAGAGCTGGCTGCTCTGAACGGAAATCCTGAACTGGCTCTCGAGCGTTACCAGCGCGCCTACGCGATCAGTCAGGATGCCGATGTCTGGCTGAAAATGCTGGACTTATCCACAGAGAGTGGTTGGCAGGATTTTGCTATTATCTGGTCTTCAGGCAGCCAATTCCAGGAAAGCTATCCCGAAACTCAGCTGCACCGGATAGGATATCTTTTTGATCAAGCCAAATTCACGGAAGCGACTGCTCTCGCGGATTCGCTTCTGGATACTCAGGCCAATCCCTGGATCCGCGCTCGCGCCGAAATCTGGCTGGGTAGGATACAGATCAGCGAGGGCGATTATCAGGCCGCCCGCCGCAGTTTCCAGAAGATCCGGCTGCTCTACTATGATTTCCCAGATATCTATTCCGAAACCTGTTACTACTACATTCTTAGCCTGGTCAATCTGGACGAAGTCCAGGAAGCCAGGCTGGCTCTGATCGAATACCAACAAATACTGAGCGAAAAACAGATTTCTGCTCTCCAGACTCTGCTGGAAAACCGGAGATAGGCGCGCCACTTATGCGAAAGAACTTTTGTACGCTCATCTTTGTCCTGCTGCTGTTTTTTGTCTGTGAATCACTTTTCTCCCAGCCTCAAATCCTGCCATCGGTCGAGATTCGCTCGGACACCAAAATCAAAGCACCCCTGATCAAAAAGCCGGTCTTATTTCCTGTGGAAGTGCCCACCGACACCATTCCAACGCAGGCCCCAAAAGTCTTCTCACTTCGTCACCAACGCCCTGCGCTCCCCACTGGAACGATTAGGCCTCTCCATCTGGATTTTACCACAGACACTTCGTTTGAAACGAAGCTCACCGCCTCGTTTTACCCGGTCGGGCAAAAAGTGCCCCTGCTGAAACTGGATGCTGGTTTCTGGGTGCCGGCCACAAATTTCTCACGGACTGCCCTCAACGTCAGTGCCGAATCGGACTTTTCAAGTGATCTCCGCCTCAGCCACCTGCTTTCCTGGCAACAGGCTAAGGCAGGAAATTTTAGCTCGGGATCCCTATCTTACAGCGTAAATCATCTCTATCCTTATCTGGACGCAAACGAGCTGCGTTTTATGGCGCTGAGAACGAATATTTCTTTGGAGGGCTTGGAACAGGATCTGGCTGGAACCGAGAGCTCCGATTTCGCCTTGGGGATCAGGCACTCCCACGGATTCCGCTGGGACGAACACCGGCTTTCTAATCGTCTCGTGCTGCAGGATACAGCCTTTGGCCTGTCAAGCCAATATCGCGCTCCCTGGCTGGCAAAACTCATACCCGAACTCGATTTGGGACTGATGACCGATTTTCATCACATTCTGCCGGCCATAGACTTTCACAAAAGGTTGCTCCTCGCCCCGGGCAGACATCTCGAGATTAGCAACCAAACCGAACTGCAAAACCTGACTTTTCAGACCCTAAAAGAACAGTATCCCTGGTCGGTTTTACCCGAGCATGAACGACTGGTGATGACACCGCTGAACCTATCCCTGCAAGCCTGGCAAGCTTGGAACAACGAAGACGCCCTTTTCCGCCTGGCGGGCTTACATCAGAGTATCCGCTTTTCCTATAATCAACCAGAACTCTCAACCCGCGATGTTTCCGGACAAACTTATTTGCGCCAGACAGACATCTTTTCCTACCGCCTGGGCACCGATCTGCGCCTCCAGTATTGGGGCTGGAAGATTAACCAGGACCTGAATCTGAATCTGGAATATCTGCAGGATGAAAGCTGGCGCCGCCGTCCCTTCTCCCCCATCCTCAGCGCCAGCACCAAAGCGGAGCACAAATTTGGCGATCTGGATGTTTTGGCCTCTCTCAGCCAGGAGTATTGGCGCTGCGACGAAAACAACCTAAAAATCCCTACCGTTTTCGACCTGAGCCTGGGGATTGATTATCCCGTAGGGCCTGATCTTCGTCTCACTGCCACCCTGGAAAATATATTTAACACCCAATACCATAACTATGGCCAGATCCCGGTTTCAGGCAGGACTTTCCGGATCGCCTTCCGCTATCTGCCACTGCACTGATAGAACCAAGCTAGCTTGCTTCTCGGTCATTCGCATCCACTTAGCTTCCCCCACAGTTCCCCTGTGTTGGAGGGGAACCGAACGGGAATCGATTCAGATGTGAATGAGCCAAACTCAAGGGCTGGATTATCTTGGCTATATTCTCATTAGAATTACTCACTCAGTTTGAAAGTGAGCAAAGTGATAAGAGACTACGGGAGTCCTGAGTTTATACTTGACCGAAATGGCTATTGTGAAATTATGCTTTTATACAGACTCAGCTTCTGGAGGTAAAAATTGCGTAAACTTGACTTGCAAAAAGAAAGAATCCGGATTATCGGCTTCATCCGCGAATATCTGAAAAGCGCCGGATTTGAGAAAGTAGTACTTGGCCTTTCCGGCGGACTTGATTCTGCCGTCTGTGCCGCCCTGGCCGTGGAGGCTTTGGGTAAAGAAAACGTGATTGCGGTGACGCTTCCCTATAAGAGCAGTCATCCGGATTCATGCGGCGACGCCACCAAGCTTGCCCAGATTCTCGGGATCGAACACATCACGATTGATATCACCCCCATGGCCGATGCCTATTTTGACAGCTACGCACCCGAGGCCAACGTTCTGCGCAGAGGAAACTGGCTGGCCCGCACCCGGATGTGCGTGCTATTCGACCTGAGCGCCAAACACCAGGCTTTGGTTTTGGGAACCAGCAACCGCACTGAACTGATGGTGGGATATTTCACCCAATTTGGAGATTCCGCCTGCGCTTTCGAACCGATTGGACACCTGTACAAAACTGAGGTCTGGGAGCTTGCCCGCTTGCTTGGGATTCCGGATAAGATTGTCAATAAAATACCCACTGCCGACCTTTGGGCGGGACAATCCGACGAAGCTGACCTTGGCGTTAGCTATCCTGTTTTGGACGATATCATCCATGCCCTCACTGAGCTGGATGTAAACGTCGAGGCAAGCGCCAATCTGGATCATCCCATGGAACTCTACCGAAAAGTTGACCGGATGATCCGCAGTTCAGCCTTTAAGCGCAAGCTGCCGCCGTTACTGGAGGACTGAAGATGCTGCTGAACCGCGAACGCTGTTTCAAGTGCAAGTCTGAACGGAGCGTGCGCAAGTGCCCCCGCTACGGCAATAAACTAATCGGCTGGAAATGCTGTCTGGAACTGAGGATAGACCTTCGCTGTCCATCCGAATGCCCTTATAGCGCGCAAAAAGACAAGGACGGCGAGAGCCCCTTCCCCGCCTTTAGATCGGATTCGAATACGGAATTCATCCGCACCGCCAAACGCCATATCGATCTCTGGATCTATCAGAAACTGACAGAACTGGACGACATGAGCCCCTCCGGGCTCGCGAAGCAAGACAGCGCCCGGATGCTCGCCTGGCTGGGCAAATTCCAGTTCCCGGCCAATTTTCCCATGCAGTATCTGCTGCATAAGCTGGAGCTTCAGCACGAAGATATCGAAGAGCCGGAAACTCCAGAAACTGTTACTTTTGCCTTCTTCGATACGGTGATCGCCCAGGATTGGGAAAATTTGCGCGCTTTCACCATCAACGACCGTAACGACGCCAACTTGGCCCAACGCTACGCGGAGCTGTTATCTGCCATTCCGGAACTAAAAAAAGTGAGTCGCTACGAGATCCTGCACGCCGGAGCTGCGGACGACGGCGTTAGCGCGATGGTGGTACTCGAACTGAACGGAAAATTGATCTGGGCCGTTTTGCTTACTACCGCGGAGGGACGCTGGAGGATTCGCCAAAACCTCAAAGGCGGTCCATATCTATACTATGAGCAGAACAAACTGTTTCGCTCCCTGGCGGAACTACTGGCCAACGGAAAAGCCGAAGAAACTTGGGACCTGTTGAATATAAATCAGCCATTGTTTCCCGACTGCGCGGACCTCTATTACTACCGCGCGCTGTATTGGCAACTTGGAAAAAACTTTGCAAAGGCCAAAGAGGAACTTTTAAACGCCCTGGCTCTGGACAATCACTATTTTGCGGCTGGTTTTGCCCTTTCGGCGCTTTATTTAAATGATTCGGAACTTGTTCCGGCACGTGAACTGCTGACCTTCATGGCTGCAGATAGGCCGGATGATTTGAATGTACGTAACAATCTGGCCGCATGTGAGGCCGGGCTGGGAAATATATCTACAGCGCAAAGTATTTGGAAAGAGATTCTGAGAACAGAACCCAGCTACGAACCCGCCAGGAAAAATCTTGACCGCTACCCAGACTGATCCGGTCAGATATATGAAACGGGCTCTGCGGGCTGCTGAAAAAGCCCGCGGCACCTGCTCTCCAAATCCGTTTGTGGGAGCGGTGATCGTGAAAAACAACAAGGTCATCGCCGAGGGCTGGACTCAAGAATATGGCGGCGATCACGCGGAAGTTCAGGCCCTTGCCAAAGCAGGGAACATGGCCCGGGGTGCGGACATGTATGTAACGCTGGAACCATGTGCCCATTTTGGCAAGACTCCGCCATGCACCAAAGCGATCATCAGGGCCGGCATCAGCAGGGTCTGCTTGGGAATTTTAGATCCCAACCCATTGGTGCAAGGTAAAGGTGTGCGACAGCTCCAGGAGGCTGGAATTGAAGTGACATCTGGCATCATGGCCGCAGAAGTGACCCGCCAACTTGAGTATTATCTCTGTCGGGTTCACAAGCTCCGTCCCTTTGTGATTTGGAAGGCCGCCCTCTCCCTGGATGGCAAATACGCCGCGCAGGATGGCTCCTCCCGCTGGATCAGCGGAGAGAAATCCCGGGAGCAGGCTCATCGTCTTCGCCAGGAAGCGGATGTGGTGCTTACTGGCATCGGAACTGTTTTATGTGATGATCCGCTGCTCACCGCGCGCCTCAAAAACACGCTGAAGCAGCCTCTTCGTGCCGTTCTGGACACCAATCTTAAACTGCCTCCGGATTCACAGATAGCACGCAGTATGGACTCTGTGCCCACTGCTGTCTTCTGCGGAAGGGGCAAGGAAAACTCGATGCGGGCCAAAATGCTGATCGCCTTGGGAGCCCAGATCCATCCAGTGACAGCGGCGGGAGACACTTTAAACCTTAAAGAGATCCTGGGAATCCTGTATCAACAGGGTCATAGCCTTATCTTGCTCGAATGCGGCAGCAAACTGGCCTCGGCTTTTTTCGCGGCCCGGTTGGTGGATAAGTGCGTCATCTTTTTCGCTCCGAAGCTCCTGGGCGGAAACAAAGCCATGCTGCAGGAACTTGGATTGCCGGATATTTCAGCCGCGCTCTCCATCAGTAATCTTGCCTTTAAGGCCAGCGGCGAGGATCTGCTCGTCACCGGCTATCCGATTTATTAGCTGACATGCCACAAATCTGGATTATCCTATCCATAATCTGCTTTTCTGGCAGACATTATGAAAAACAAGCCCCTATTCAAGGAGGAATAGATGAAAATAGTACATTTTGATAAGGTCACACTCGAACCCGTCAACGTGGAAGGAGCCGAGGGAACCAAGATCCGCTGGCTGATCGGACAGAAAGACGGCGCTCCAAATTTCGCCCTGCGGATGTTTGAAGTTGAACCCCAGGGACACACCCCTTTTCACGTGCACGAATGGGAACACGAGGTCTATGTTCTGAGCGGTAGCGGAGTTTTGCAGACCGAAAATGGCGACCTGTCTTTTGCCGCCAATGATGCCATCTACGTGGAGCCGCACTTGCCCCATGCATTTAAGAATACCGGCACAGAACTGATGAAATTCCTCTGCATCATTCCCCACGAGCAGCCGGTGCAGCCAAAGGCCATCAATCCCTTTGCGGATGAAACCGCCAACAATTGTTAGGAACTCCAGATGCCAAACGCAAAGAACCTGAAATTCCTCAAAGACCTCGTCGCCGCGCCCAGCCCCTCCGGATTTGAAAGTCCCGCGCAGAAAGTGGTGCGGGAATACCTCGCTCCGTTCGCCGATAAGATCACTCTGGATCGCAACGGAAACCTCATAGCCCTTAAGAAAGGCAGCGGAAAACTGAAAGTGATGGTGGTTGGCCATGCCGATGAGATCGGACTGATAGTCAACCACATCGACGAGCAGGGCTACCTCTACGTGAAACCGTTGGGCGGATTCGATGTCAATTTGCTCCCCGGCCTGAGATTGGATATTTATCACCAAGGCAAGGTGGTGCGTGGAATAATCGGCCGTAAGCCCATCCACTTGATGCGGGCTGGTGATGAAGCCACAAAGCTTAAGATGGAAGATCTTTGGATAGATATCGGCGCTTCCAACAAGGAAGATGCTTTGAAAAAAGTCGCCATCGGCGATGTGATCACATACAATAGCTCTTTTGAGTATCTTTCCGACGATCTAATCGTTTCCAAGGCCACAGACAACAAAGTCGGGGTCTATGTGGCCGCGGCGGTGATGCAGGAATTGGCAAAAAAAGAGTTGAAAGCATCATATTACGCTGTTTCCAGCGTGGGTGAGGAAACCACGATGCGCGGCGCTCGCACCAGTGCCTGGCAAATCGAGCCTGATATCGCCATAGCTGTCGATGTGGCCTTCACTTCAGACATTCCCGGCGCGGATAAAAGACTAATTGGAGACGTGGCGCTGGCCAAGGGCCCAACCTTGAGTATTGGCGCGGCCTTGCATCCGGCTGTGCACACCCGGCTGCTCGCTTTGGCCAAAAAGCATAAGATCCCCATACAGATAGAGATCGCCCC
>CAXYWN010000018.1:0-16499 GCA_964292625.1 uncultured bacterium | reverse complement strand
CGAAATGCTGGAAAGCCAGGGCGTGGAATGCGGCGTGGCCGAGATGCGCTTTGAAGAGGAACATGTTTATTGCCTGGCAGATCCAGACCAGCGGGTGGGTTTTGCCCAGCTGGTCCGCCAAGCCTACAACTCGCGGGTTCCGCTGGCCGCCTACGGATATTACCGGACGCCGGGACTGCAGTTCGACCGCGCCAAGGGCAAGGGAAACCCTTTCCATTATTACGTTTGCGGCTGCGCGTTGGTGCAGGCCGAAATTAACATCCTCAGCGGCGAACACCGGGTGCTAAAAACCTTTATCGTCCATGAAAACGGCAACAGTCTCAGCGAGGATATCGACCGCGGACAGATCATCGGCGCTTACGCCCAAAGCGTTGGCTGGTGTACGATCGAAGAACTTCCACTGGATCAAAAAGGCCGCTATCTGGCCATCAATTCTTCCACCTACAAAATACCCACGGTGCGCGATCTGCCTGAGCTGTTGGAAGTGGAGGTAGTTCCCGCGAGCACAGAATACGCCAGCGTTTTCGGCAGCAAAGCAATCGGCGAGCCTCCCTTCATCTACGGCCTGGCTGTCTGGTTTGCCATTCAGGAAGCCGTCTGGGCGGCAAATCCGGTCGGCGAACTGCGCTTCCCGGCTACTCCGGAAGCAATTTTGCTGTCTCTGGGATGAGCACGGGGCCTCCCTCCAGGGCCGTCATCGACATCGGCAGCAATTCAGTCAAATGCGTTGTTGCCAAAGGATTTGGCTCTGCCAGCCAGGTCATCCGCGAACTGAGCAGGGTCACCCGCTTGGGCGAAGAACTGGCTGGCACGGGAAAGATTGGAGCGGAGTCCAGCGAACGCAATCTGGGATTCATCAGCGAAATCCGTGAAACCTGCATAGAATTGGGGGTTTCAAAAGTTCTCTGCGTGGGCGCGGAAACCTTGCGCAGGGCGGAGGACGCGGAACTTTTTGCCAGCCGCCTGGAAGGCCGGACAGGCTGGCGCTTACGGATCCTCACTCAACAAGAGGAGGCAAGGCTGAGTTTTGAGGCTGCGTCTGATCTTGCTCCACCAGACAGGCCTTGTTTGGTGATAGATTCCGGAGGAGGCAGCACCGAGTTCAGTTTTGGCTTCTCGGACGAAATGGAATCAAGCCACAGTTTGCCTTTGGGGGCGTTGACCCTCACCCGCCAATTCATCTCCGGAGATCCGGCCAGCGTCAGCGAAGTGAAGAGGCTGCGTGAATACGTCCGATCCCTTTTGGAGAATACCTTTCCACAGCCGGAAACGCTTCCTGCAATCGCCTGCGGCGGCGGGGTGAATGCCCTGGCCTCAGTGGCGCTGGCTCTGGAACCTTATGACGCTGAACTAGTGCAGGGTTTTTGGCTTTCCCGTCAGGAAATCAAGCGTCAGATCGGGCTCTACGCATCAACTACAGAGCTTGAACGCAGACTGATAAAGGGATTGCCGCCAGGCCGAGAGGGGATAATCTTGGCCGGAGCGCTGATCATGGAGGGAATCGTGGAGCATTTCAATCTGGAAGGGTTCCTGATTTCCAGCCAGGGAATAAGGCACGCGTTACTGGAGGAAAAATACCGGGACTGGTTTCAGCCATTCTGATCTAAACCCCTTTCACTGTAGCGGATGCCATGTCCGATAAAACCCTTTCGCCCGGTGATCCGGACAAGGGAAAAAGAAGTCATCGTTCAAATTGAGTGGATAAGAGGACAGAACCAAGCTGCTTTATTGCTTGCTTCCAGCCCGTCTGTGCCAACTTGGCTACCCTTCAAGTTCCCGTGCCAGCCACGGGTGGCGTGCGGGAATCGATTGAGGGATGAATAGGCCAGGCTCAAGGACAGGATAAGATTGGCAAAAGTCAGGTAAGCTCACTCACATAGTTCAAAAGTGCGCCAAAAAAGATGGTGGGCCCAGAGGGAGTCGAACCCCCGACCATCCGGTTATGAGCCGGAAGCTCTACCAGCTGAGCTATAGGCCCCTCATCAGTGTGTCTAATCCTTTCATTTGCAGGTCTTTTTTCTGTCAAGCAAAATCGTTTTTCCCCTACCACAAAAGAGCCGGGATAATTATCCTGAGCCACCCCTATCGATCAAGGTACTGCCTTGCAAGCGAAGGACGCTTTGTTGCTCTTCGAAAAACCTATAGATTCTCTTTCCAGGCAGACCAAAACTGAAAGTTTTGGGGTACGGCGACGAAGCCGGCTTTTTCGTAGATCCTGGTGGCGGCGGGGTCCGCAGAATATAGGTAGAGATGGTTGTCGGTGATTTTTGAGTGGTAATTCACCAGATAGTGAATCATACTGCCGGCATAGCCCCTGCCGCGGAATTTATCGCGGGTATAGACGTCATCGACGCGGCTGTAACCCGCATAAACGCTCACCGAGGCCAGGGAGGCCAGTTCCGTGCCCGCAAATCCGCCGAGAAGATGGTAGGAGGGATGCAGCAGGTGGCGTTCGACCACTTTGATGGTCCAGTCGCCTCCGAATTCGATGGCAATGGTCTCCATCACATCGATGCTGAGGCTTTTCAGGCGCTCGATGCGCAGATCTCCCGCAATCCCCAGTCCGCTCTCCGTTTCGTGCGCGAAGAAACTGCCCTCCCGGGTCTCGATTTTGAAGCCGTGGTTTTCGAGTGCAGGGCGGATCTTTTCCAATTCATTGGCCTTGTGGGATTGGTAGATGCGGGGTAAGATGCCCTTTGTCTTGTAGAAAAACTCGATGTCCCGCACCGAGGATTCGGCACCCAAATGATCCAGAATAACGGCATGGTAGCTGTCGTGCGAGGCCTTGTTCCCTTCGTTCCAAAAAAGCATTCCATAGTTTTTGGGTGTCATGTTCGTGAAGCGTTGGGGGAAATGCAATTCGGTGTCCAACATGCGGTTCATATTAAACGGTAGTGCCATATTAACTCCCTGTGCGGCAATTTTTACGCCTCACACAAGAAATGATATTTCATTTTAATGATTTGGCAAGAGTGGGTTTGGGGGCCTGATAACCATTTCCCTCTTTTTCTTGACGGAAAAAGGCTGGTGCAGAATATTGTAATATTATCCGATTCGGGCAGTAAAGTCCGGGTCAAAACCCGCTAACATTCACTTTAGAAAGGGGATATAGACATGCTATCGACCAGGGACGCGATCCAGAAATTGCTGGATAAAGAACAGAAGATTCTGCTGATGGGCGGCGCCAAAGCAGTGGAAAAACAAAAAAGCGGAGGCAAACTTACGGCCCGTGAGCGGCTGGATTTGCTTTTCGATCCAGGCACCTTCCGGGAGTTGGATATGTTTGTGCAGCACCGTTGTGACAACTTTGGCATGGAAAAGATTGAGATTGCCTCAGACGGCGTGATCACCGGGCACGGTCTGGGGGACGGACGTCCGGTATTTGCCTTTTCGCAGGATTTCACCTCCCGGGGCGGTTCCCTGGGCGAAATGCACGCAGCCAAAATCTGCAAAGTAATGGATATGGCGCTGAAAAGCGGAGTTCCGCTGATCGGCATTCAGGACAGCGGCGGCGCGCGCATCCAGGAGGGAGTCGATTCCCTCAAAGGATACGGAGAGATATTTTACCGCAATTCCCGGGCCAGCGGAGTGATTCCCCAGCTCACCGCGATCATGGGCCCATGTGCAGGGGGGGCGGTTTATTCACCCGCCATGACGGATTTCGTGTTCATGGTGAAGAAAACCAGTTTTATGTTCATCACGGGACCGGATGTGATCCGCGCTGTCACCGGCGAGGAAACCACTCAGGAAGAACTGGGCGGCGCCATGGCTCACAATTCCAAGAGCGGAAACGCCCATTTCGCCTGTGAGGACGACGCCGACGCCATCCAGCAGATCAAGATTTTGCTCTCCTATCTGCCGGCCAACAACATGGAAGATTCACCCCGAACCGAATGCACAGATGATCCGTGGCGGCTCTGCCCCAACCTGGACAGCATCATTCCGGACAGCCCCAAGGAAAGCTACTCCATGCACGAAGTGATCAAAACAGTTATGGACGACGGGGTCTTCTTTGAACCGCATATGTATTACGCCCAAAACATCATCGTGGGCTTCGGACGCCTGAACGGACGCGTGATGGGGGTGGTGGCCAACCAACCCAAGGTCCTGGCCGGCTGTTTGGATATCGACGCTTCGGACAAGGCCACGCGCTTCATCCGCTTCTGCGACGCTTTCAACATCCCGCTGCTCACCTTCGTGGACGTTCCCGGCTACCTGCCCGGCACGCAGCAAGAACACGACGGCATCATCCGCCACGGCGCCAAACTGCTGTGGTGCTATTCCGAGGCCACGGTGCCCAAACTGACGGTGGTTACGCGCAAGGATTACGGTGGCAGCTACATCGCCATGAGCAGCAGGCATCTCGGCGCGGACATGGTCTTCGCCTGGCCCGGCGCCGAAATCGCCGTGATGGGTGCCCAGGGCGCGGCTAACATCATTTTCCGCAAGGAAATGGCAGCAGCTGAGGATAAGGTGGCGAAACGCGCCGAATTGATCCAGGTCTATGAAGAAGAGTTCAATAACCCCTATGTTGCGGCCTCCCGAGGATACATCGACGCTGTGATTCTGCCCTCTGAAACCCGCAAGCGACTGATCGACGCCCTGGAGATCCTCTCCAGCAAAAGCGAAAGTTTGCCGCCCAAAAAACACGGCAACATCCCGGCTTGAGGTATCTTTTAGCATGATAGACAGAAAGAAAGAACTCGCCGCCATCGCCGGAGTGCTGGCTTTCATCTCCTCCGAAGCAGCCCTCCCCTATCCCCAGCGTCCGCTGGAAAACGCTCCCAGCGTCTGGCAGCATTATGGCCGCCAGCAAACCATGCTCTTCCGTGAGCTCACCCAACGCAGATTAATAAAAAGAATCAGATAAAAGGAGACACCATGCATAAACATGGCATCTTGGAATACAGCGCGATGCGCTATGAGGCCGATCGTCCCAAAGCGGCCAATCCGATCAAAATTCAGGACCTGTCGTTCCGCGATGGGCATCAATCTCTATTTGCCACCCGCGGCCGCACCGAGGATATGCTCCACGTAGCCGAACTGATGGATCAGGTGGGATTTTATTCCATGGAAGTCTGGGGCGGCGCCACCTTCGATACGATGCACCGCTATCTGGGAGAGGATCCCTGGGAACGCATCCGCGTCCTTAAAAAGCATATCACAAAGACCCCCTTTTCAATGCTGCTGCGCGGGCAGAACCTGGTGGGCTACCAAAACTACGCCGATGACGTGGTGGAAGCCTTCGTCCAACGCGCCTGCGACAATGGAATCGACATCTTCCGCGTGTTTGATGCCCTGAACGATTTCCGCAACTTTATTACCGCGGTGAAAATCATCAAAAAGAACAATAAACACTTCCAGGGTACCATCTGCTACAGCCTCACCGAACAGAGGATGGGCGGCGATATCTACAATATCGAATACTACACCAAAAAAGCCAAACAGCTTGAAGAGATGGGGGCGGATACCGTTTGCATCAAAGACATGGCCGGATTGGTGGCGCCCTACGATGCCTACGATTTGGTGAAGGCGCTCAAGGAAACCGTGAAGGTTCCTGTGCACCTGCACACCCATTTCACCAGCGGCATGGGCGATCTGGCGCTGTTCAAGGCCATCGAAGCCGGAGCGGATATCATCGACACCTGTGTGGGCCCCTATGCCTACCGCACCTCCCACCCGGCGGTGGAACCCTTTATTATAGCGCTTCTGGGGACCACCCGCGACACCGGTTTCGACATCCATCTGCTGAACAGAATCAGCAAGGAAATGGAAAAAGACATCCCCAAATATCTCCAATTCGCCAATAACACGAAGTTCGGCATCATCGACACCGATGTCATCATCCATCAGACCCCGGGTGGAATGCTTTCCAACCTGGTGAATCAACTTCGCCAGATGGACGCCCTGGACCGCCTGGATGATGTGTTTGCCGAGATACCGAAAGTTCGCAAGGAACTGGGCCAAATCCCGCTGGTGACCCCCACCAGCCAGATTGTGGGCATCCAGGCCGTGAACAACGCCCTCTTCGACACCAAGGACGGCGAATATGCCCGCATCACGGAACAGGTGAAGGACCTTTGCTACGGCCTCTACGGCAAAACCACCCTGCCCATCGACGCGGAGGTCCAGAAAAAGGCTCTCAAAGGCTATCCCCGCGGCGAAAAGCCCATCGATGTGCGTCCCGGCGACGTTATCGAACCAGCATTGGATAATGTGAAAAAGGAAACTGCAGGCCTGGCCAAAGACCTCGATGATGCTCTCATCGTTGCGCTCTACAACCTCACCGGCAAGAAATTCCTGAAGATAAAATACGGCCTCGAGCCCATGCCCGAAGATATGAAACCCAGCACCCTGGAAGAGGTGAAAAGACAGGAGACACTCTGCGACAAGGCCAAAGCCGGACTGCTGGTGGAAAAACCCGCCAAGGAACCCGTTGATAAACCCGAAGACCTGCGTCAGTTTGACATCTTCGTCGATGACGAACATTTCCTGGTGGAGGTTTCTGAAAAGGGTGGCGCTCCCAGAGTGGTTCGTTCCGCTCCGGCGGCACCGGTTAGAGCGGCAAATCCCGCTCCAGCTCCGATGCCTTCCGCTCCGGCAGCGCCCAAAGCCGCGCCCAAGCCAGTTCCCGCCTCAACCGACGGCACCGCTGTTCCCGCTCCCATGCCAGGGATGTTCGTGAAATACGACAAACAGGTGGGCGACAAGGTTAAGATCGGTGATAACGTCCTGGTGCTGGAAGCGATGAAGATGTACAACAACATCCCCAGCCCTGTGGAAGGAACGGTGGTTGCCACGCCTTTCACCTCCGGCGACAGCGTTCGTAAGGGCGACACCCTGATCGTCATCAAACCCGAATAAAATTCCTGTCTGCCAAGCAAGGAGTAAGAATGAAGACCAAAAGCATGATTATGGACAAAGCCCAGATACAGCGAAGCATCCACCGTATGGCCCATGAGATCATAGAGCAAAACCGCGGTCTGGATAAGATTCGCCTGGTGGGCATCCGTAGCCGGGGAGTGCCTCTCGCGCAGAGGCTTTCGGAATACCTGCGCCTCATCGAGGGGCAGGACATCCCGGTGGGCATCCTGGATATCACCCTCTACCGCGATGACCTTTCCACCATCTCCCATCAGCCCGTGATTCGCGGTTCAGAGCTTAGTTTCGAGATTGAGGGCTCCGTCATCGTGCTGGTGGATGACGTGCTCTATACCGGCAGGACGGTGCGCGCCGCCATCGACGCCCTGCTTGATTTCGGGCGTCCCAAACAAATCCAACTGGCTGTCCTGATCGACCGCGGACACCGCGAACTGCCGATCAAGGCGGATTATGTGGGGAAAAACGTGCCCACCTCCCACGAAGAGATCATCAAGGTGGAATTCGATGAAATCGATGGAACCGACTCCGTCCGCATCGTTCTACCATAAATACCAGGCCCGCTGGCAGAGCACGAAAAGTCTGATCTGTATCGGCCTCGATTCGGACGTCACCCAGCTTCCAGACTGCGTTCTGAGCGAGGCCAACCCGATTTGGGAATTCAACCGCCGCCTCATCGAAGCCACCCATGCCAGCGCCTGCGCCTACAAGCCCAACCTGGCCTTCTATCTCAGCGATGGGATTCGCGGACTGGAAGCCCTCCAACACACGGTGGAATTCATCCCCCGGGAGATTCCCGTGATTCTGGATTGCAAGGTGGGTGACATCGGCAGCACGATGGAGCAATACGCCGTCAGTTTTTTCGACCACATGCGCTTCGATGCCATCACCCTCAATCCCCTGATGGGTTCCGACGTCCTGAAGCCAGTGCTGAACAGGGAAAACAGCTTTGCCTTTGCCTTGGCGCTGACCTCCAACCCCTCTGCGGAAGAGTTCTTTCTCCAAGGCAGAATGGCGGAACAGGTTTCGGACTGGATAAATAAGTATCCTGCTGAGAAGC
Source organism: uncultured bacterium (assembly GCA_964292625.1). Lineage (GTDB taxonomy): Bacteria > Cloacimonadota > Cloacimonadia > Cloacimonadales > Cloacimonadaceae > Syntrophosphaera. The sequence continues at coordinate 8,560 of CAXYWN010000018.1, read as the reverse complement.
TGGGAGCCGTGGTGGGCGCCACCCAAAACCAGGATCTGAAACGCATGCGGGCACTATTGCCCGGCAGGATCTTTCTGATCCCCGGCATCGGCGCCCAAGGCGGAAATCTGGAAGCTGTATTGCAGAATGCGGTGGATACCCATGAGCAGCCTAATATCCTGATCAACTCCTCCAGAGGCATCATTTACAGGGAAAGAACCCCGCAATTTGCCCAGGCGGCAGGTCAAGCGGCGGCAGAACTGAAACGACAGACAATAGTCTGAATCACCTGACTGGGCAGGTATGCCGGGCTTCGGAAAAGGTCTGTTGCTGCCTGTTTAGAGCGTCAGAGCATGGACTTCAGGTCGGCGACAAAGGTCCTGATATGTTCCTCGCTGGTGTTGTAACTGCACATCAGCCCCACCTCGTTCAGGGCTTCGTTCCACATATAGAAGTGGTATCTTTCCTGCAAGGCAGGCGTGATTTCGCGGGGCAGGATCACATAGAGGGAATTTACCGTCACGGGCTGGGTGATACGCACTTGGGGCAGCTCTTTCAGCCGGGAGGCCAATAGCGCAGCCATCTGATTGGCGTGCAAGGCGTTGGCGCGCCAGAGCTCATTTTCCAGATAGGCTTCAAATTGGGCGGCGATGTAGCGCATTTTGCTGAAGAGCTGGGAACATTGTTTGCGGTAAAAACGCAGGTCTGAAGTGAGTTTCGGGGTGAAGCTAATCAGCGCTTCGCCGAACAGCAGGCCGTTCTTGGCTCCGCCCATGCTCACCGTGTCCACGCCAACATCCCTGGTCATCTCTTTCAGGCTGCAGTTCAAAGCCGCTGCCGCATTAGCCAGGCGGGCGCCGTCGATGTGCAGATACATCCCATGTTCGTGGGAGAAATCCGCCAGGGCCTTGATTTCCGCCAGCGAGTAGAGAGTGCCATATTCGGTGCTTTGGGTGATGGAGACCACCCGCCCCTGGGAATGATGCTGGTCGCGGTTGTTGAGCAGTTGGGGGAAGATTGATTCCGGGGTCAGTTTGCCGTCTGGAGTGGCAATTGTCTTCAGCCGGGCCTGGGTGAATTTCTGCACCGCGCCGCACTCATCCACGTTGATGTGGGCGGTATCGGCGCAGAAAATCGCATGGTAGGAGCGGACATAATTCTGCAGGGCGATCACGTTTGCCCCGGTGCCGGTGATCACAAAGGAAGCCTCGCAATTGCCTCCGAAGGTCCATTCCAGTTGCTTCAGCACTTTCTGGGTGAGGGGGTCGTCCCCGTAGGCCGGGCAGTAGCCCTCATCTGCTTTACGCAGCGCTTCCCAGACTTTTGCGTGCACTCCGGAATGGTTGTCGCTGCCAAAACTTATCGGATACATGGTGGCTCCTTGCAAATTATCATGGTTCAATCTCGCTTGAATCAAGCGGTTCCTGTTCTTCTTCGCTTTCCGGCTCCAGTTCCTCTTCTGGAGGTAGTTCCAGGTCCGGAAGGGCTTTCATCTTTTTCCTTTGGCGCAGCATGGCGAGGATCACCAGGAAGGGCATCAGCGCAAAAACCAGCGAACTGAAACCGGTGATTAGGTAGATCCAGGCCTGGCGTTTGCTGGCCGCGGCGAAATCCAGGTTGAAGGTGTGGAGGTTGGAATGGTAGGCTTGGGCAAATGCTTCCGTGAAGCGGGTGCGCTCTCCGCGGCGATTGTTCGTGGCCACGATGTTCCAAAACAGGCGCCAGACATCCGGACTTTTTTCGCCCATGTAACGCGTCGCAAAATAGGAGGTTAGATAGTATATCTCCCAGTCTTCACTCCGCTGGGGATAGCTGTAGGCCAGTTTGAAAAGATCCATGCGGTTGCCCCAAAAACGTTCCCGCACATAGTAGTAATAGCGGTCGAGGCCAAGCTGCCCGCCTTGTTCGGTGGCCAGTCCCTCGTGCAGCCAGAGCGGCGCTCCGATCAGGACTTCATCCAGAAACCAGTGGGTGTATTCGTGGAGGATCAGGCCGCCATAATTGCGGGGGATCTGATCCGCGCTGCGCACGTAGATGCGACGTTCCCGGCTGGAATAAAAAGCCTCGCTGAATTCCACAATCGCGCCCCGTCCCCTGCCCAAAGCCTGATAGTTGGCGCGATCCGGCACGATATAGATCTCGGCCTTGCTGTCAGGATAGACCCCCAGGCTCATCTGGAATTGGCCTATCCGCTCGTCCAGTTCGTCCACAAAGGCCTGCTGGCCAGGGAACGAGCCGTCCACGCTGTGAATCCCGAAATTCTCCGTGAAGGCCGCCACCTGATATTCCGTGGCTCTCAAACAGATGAGGCTCAGCCAGACCAGCCAGACAAGACAAATGCGTTTCAGCTATCTATCTCCTTGCGGCTGAGCAAGCTGTAATAGTCCGTGACATCTTTTTTGGCCACGTTGCCGGTGGGAACTTTCTCGATTTTGATCTCATGGTCAAAACCGTAGAGCTTGAAACGCAGCAGGTCGCCATCCTTCACCTCGTTGGAGGCTTTGGCGCTCTTGCCGTTGATGCTCACCAAACCTTTGTCGCAGGCAGTTTTTGCGATGCTGCGGGTTTTGGTGAGGCAGAGCTTGTTCAGTAACTGATCGACGCGCATAAGCGATTCCTTAAGTTGGTTTTATCCTTTCATTTTGATAACAGCCGCTGGGTTTCCAGGGCGATCATCAGTTCTTCGTTGGTGGGTACCTTGAGCACAGTCACCCGCGAATCCGGAGTGCTGAGCAGTTCAATCTCGCAGGAGAATTTGGCGTTGGCTTCCAAATCCAGTTTGATGCCCTGGGCGTCCATGTCCCGGCAGATCTGTTCCCGCAATATATTCATATTTTCGCCCACGCCGCCGGTGAAGATAAGCACGTCCAGGCCATTCATCGCCGCGAAGTAGGAACCGATGTATTTCTTTATCCGATAGCAATATACGTCCAGGGCCAGGATGGCGGCAGGATTGTCGTGCAGCAGAATCTGGTCCTCGATTTCGCGCATATCGTTGGAAATCTGGGAAAGGCCAAGCATGCCGCTTTTCTTGTTTAAGATTACGTTCACCTCATCCACGCTAAGCCCCAAATTCTGCTGCATGTGGATGGGAATGGCGGGATCGATGTCGCCGCAGCGGGTGCCCATCATCAAACCCTCCAGCGGAGTCAGTCCCATCGAGGTGTCGATGCTTTTGCCGCCGTCAATCGCGGTGATGGAAGCGCCATTGCCCAAGTGGCAGGAAATAATCTTGAGGTCTTCGATATTTTTGCCCAGATATTCAGCCGCGCGCAGGCTCACATATTTGTGGGAGGTGCCGTGGAAGCCGTAACGGCGGATCTTGTGAACCTTGTAAAATTCCAGCGGCAGCGGATAGAGATAGGAATGAGGCGGCATGGTCTGATGAAAAGCGGTGTCGAACAGTCCGCACTGCGGAACATCCGGCATGTTCAGTTTGACGGCCGTGATGCCTTTGAGATTGGCAGGATTGTGCAGCGGCGCCAGCGAGACGCATTCCCGCATCACATCCACCACGTGGTCTGTGATCACCACTGTATCCGAATAGTTTTCCCCAGCGTGCACCAAACGGTGTCCAACGGCGTCGATTTCGCTCTTGTCGCCGATCACGCCGTTCGCGCGATCCAGCAGGGAATCGATGATCAACTGCAGACCCTGCTCGTGGTTTTCAATCACCATTTTCCGCTTTTTATTGGTGTATTTTTCGCTTTTGTAGGTGAAAAGAGCGATTTCTTCCCCGATCCTTTCCGCAATGCCTTCCGCCAGAACGTGACGGGTCTCGATATCGATAAACTGGAATTTGATGGATGAACTGCCGCAATTCAGCACTAGAATCTTCATTTGTTCCTCATTTTCTATTTTTGTTCAAGGCAACGGGGAGGGGGATAATTGTCAACTGATTTGGCTCAAAACCTCAGATTTCTCCATATTTTAACGGGACATTTCCCCTCTCCCGCTTGTCATGGCAGAGCAGAGGTTGGCCAAACAAGGGCCAAAAGCCAAAAATGGCCGCTGGGGCATTCCTGCCAATGCTTGGAGCAGGCGAGGCGATAAAGAGGGGAATATGAATGGCGCTCTTTCAAACCGAGTGGGTACGACTTCCACCCTAATCTGATAAGCCCGGAGGGCTTTTACCCACTCAGATTGAAAGTGAACCATAAGAATTCTGCAAAGAAGCTAAGCCAAACAGAAGGAGCCGAACAAAACTGTCCGGCTCCTGTATATTTATTGAGGCTGGATCAGCCTTCGTCCAGAGGGATGTTCAGTTCTTCAGTTCCGGGCACAACGAAGCGTCCATTCTGGATTATGAATTGTTGTTTGCCATCGGGAGAGATGGCGGTGATGGAGGCCAGCATATCGTAGGGAAGGGTAATATCCATATGTTGCTGGGTGTAGGCGCCGACGGGGTCGTCCTTGCGAGTGGCGGATTTTTCGTTATCCACGGCGATCATCTCTTTGCCGTTCAGGAAGTTCGGATGCGGGGCATCTTCCTCGTGGCTGAAACATGTGTCGCCAATAGCAAAGTGGGGACCCATCTTTTCGATGATGAGGATAGGCAACAGTCCCTGGATGTCATGTTTGCGGGCGATCTGGTAGGCCAGGGTGTTGGTTCCGATGGCGAATTCACCAATGGGCAGGGTTTCATGGGGCATCAACAGATTTTCGTGGATGTATTTCTTGCCCTCGGCGGGGTCGGGGAAATTCGTGCATGAATAATCCTTTACCCAGCCGTCTTCGAACTGCACACGGAGGTTGTAATAGCGCAGGTCGCCCAGGTAGATGTCCTCCACGTGAATGGTCCCCGTGGTTCCTGCAAGTACCGGCGAAGTAAAGACTTCGCCGACCGGGATGTTCACGTCTGCCACGCAGTTTTCAAAGTTGGTCTGGTGGGCGGGATCGGTGATGGTGTGCATCCGCACCTTGATGTCGGTGTCGTTTCCGGGCTTTCCTTGCACGTGGACGTATGCGGCGGTATCCAAAACATCGATTATCTTTTGTTGGATCTGCGCGTATCTATCGCTGTCCAGAAGGTTTATCTTCAGGGTATCGGCAAAAATCTCACGGAAATTGGGACCTATTTCCGGGGAAGGGAAGGCGATGATGGTGAAACTGGCCTCATCGCGGCGGTAATACTTGGAATAGAGGTTGGAGAAGGTGGCATTAAATTCGCGCCAGAGCAATTGCTGTTCCGGGCTCATTTTCAGGGCGGTGGATTTGGCTTCAGGGACGAAGGGCGTTTCCCCAAAAAGCTCCACATAGACAGGGCCTGCCTGGGCTGCGATCAAATCTTTGAGCCCTTCCAAAACCTTTTCCGTGATGGCCATGGACTCGTCCACATAGGCGCGGTCAATGATGAGGGCGCTATTAAAGCGGTGATCATAGGAATATTGTTTGTTGATGCCCTGGCTCATGGGACGTCCGACCAGGGGGGTGAGCCCGATCCCTTCCAGTTGGGCGATCAGGAGGCGGCCCAGGCGCTCCATCCCGCTGGGGAAGATCAGATTGGCGTAGCGCTTTTTCCGGTAGTCTTTTTTGGCGCGGACAAAGCCGTCAACCCAGCTCTTGACGATGAATTTTGCCAGGTCTTTCAAATCCTGGGCGGGATAGGAACCCAAAAACTCTGCCATGGCGAGGTCGTGCTCAGTAACGTGAACGCCGTAGCGGTAAAGGTAACGCGGATCGGTGAGGTCGGCAGAAACAATGATGTCCCGGAAATAGGTGGCTTCGGGGCTGAGCCGGCTGAGACGGGCCCAGGTGGTTTTGAGTTCGCCATTTTCCAGCATGGTCTTGCGATATTCCGCTTTCCAGGTTTCGTAGTCCGTATTGCCGGCTTCGGCAAGCTCAAAGAGGCGGAAAAAGAGGCGCAGGTCACCTTCCAACTGCAGGTAGTTTCCTTCCATTAGCTGATAGCGAACCTGACGGTGGCTCATATAGATAGCGGCCAGTAGCTGCCCCATCCCGTCGCCGAAAAGCTTCACGGCGTAATCCGGATTGGCGATGCAGGTGGAGTATCCGGTCTTGGGTTCAACGGGGGAAAAGAACTCCGCATTCAGGGCCTTAAGTTCTTCCATTTTAATGGATTTAAACTCCGGATCGGTATCCAGGAGTTGGCGAAATTTGGCTCCTTGCAGGGTGATATCGCGCAGTCCGCAGAAAAACTCCCGCAGAGGGAGATTTTCAGGGATGGCCAGGGCGTTGATCTTCTGGAACAGATCTTCATAGGCGGCACGATGAGAATGAATTTGTTTGAGTACTTCAGAGTAGCTGACAGACATGGTATCCTTCCTTGCTGATATATTTTAAAAACTTACTGAACAAATGTTTATGCTTCCGGAGTGCCTGGCTCAGCCGAGTTGTTCGAGCACGAAGCTGGGCAGCCTGAAAGCTCCAAAATGCAAATCCTTGTTGTAATATCTGGTCTTCAATCCGGCCTTGTCTATCCTGGCTCCGACCGTTGGGTCCAGGGGATCGTGTTGTTTGGACGCCAGTTGGAAAAGCCAGAACCCCGCCTGGTAGGTCTGGATCGCGGCACTGTAAGCCTTCACGATGGGAAAAAGGCCGCGCAGATCGTGATGGACCTCGCCGATTATCTTGCCCAGCTCCTGGATCCATGGGCTTTCGGACTGTAAACAAAGAATCCCGTCTGGATTCAGGGCCCGGTGGCAATCCTTGAAAAACGGCGCTCGGAACAGCCCTTCGGCGGGTCCCACCGGATCGGTACTGTCAATCAGGATGAGGTCGAATCTCTCGCTGCTTTCCTGCATGTATCTGATCCCATCGGCGAAAACAAGTTCCGCCCGGGGATCGGAGGCGGCTTTGGCCAGCGTGGGAAAATATCGGTTGGAGACTCGCGTCACCCGCTCATCCAGTTCCACCATCATGACTCGTTTCACCGCCTCGTGCTGCAAAACCCGGGTGAGGGTTCCGCAGTCGCCGCCGCCGATGATCAGGACGCTTTGCGGGTTCGGATGGGTAAACAGAGCCGGATGCGCCAGCATTTCGTGGTAGGTGAATTCGTCACTTTCCGTGAGCATCAGCACCCCGTCCAGCAGCAGAACCTTACCGAAGGCAGGGGTTTGCACCACCTCAATCTTCTGATAGGGACTCTCTTCGCTGTACAGCAGCTCTGCAACCTCAAAGGAGAGGCCGAGATGGGGAGTGTGATAATCCGTGTGCCAGTAACTCACGAGCTCAATCCGGTTTGTGCTTCAGAGGTTCATCGCCGGTGTCAAAGAGGCCGCGCCGGAGCTCCATATTGCTGCTGTGTTTGCTTTTAAAACACTTCTGAAGGTGGTGGAATAGGTCCCATGGCTCGATGGCATCGCCGCAAGTGAAGATGTCCACCGCCGCATAGCCGTATTCCGGCCAGGTATGAATGGCAACGTGGGATTCGGCGATCACCACAACGCCGCTGACGCCAAAAGGGCTGAAAGAGTGGAAGGTGTCGGTCACAACGGTGGCCTTGCCGATCACGCATGCGTCGATCAGGGATTGGCGGATGATCTGTTCATCCCTCAGTATATCTTTATCGCAGTCGTAGAATTCTACGAGTATTTGTCTGCCAAGTGCTTGCATTTGTTTTCTCCTCTGTGGTTTAATTGTTTGCTGAAGGGATAAAGGGAAATCCGGGGGTAAACCGGATTCCGGGAAAATCCTTCACTGGAAAGTGTCCGGCCTTAAAGGCTGGAACAGATTACCGTCCACAGAGGTTTCAATGTTGAGCTAAAAACGGAAAGTCGCAGCAATACCTCCTCATCGTCCTGCCAAAGGGCGTGAAACGTCTTTGCATAGAGGGCTTCGCGGTCACTGTGGACACGTGGGAAACGATCTCTATTCATGACGACTCCTTATTTTTAGCATAATTCAAATACAAAATAATAAACGGGGTATTTCCTGTCAACAGAAATCATCTTTCATTGTCCAAGCTGCCGTCAATCTCAACATCACTAATCCTTGCGCGGGTTTTTCCAAGGCAAGGGAACGGCTCCGGAGAGCATATTTTATCCTGGCAATTTTCCCCCGACGGGCCAGTTCACATTATTTTGCTTGTCAGGGAACGATTTTTGCATATCTTTATATTGATGTGGATTGGAATGATTTTCCCGGCCTCTTGGGCTGTGCTCGTCAGATCCGCTACAATCATTCCCTTAAGGAGATAGCATGCCCAGATACCTCATTGTGGGAGGCGGGGCCGGCGGAGCCTCCACGGCTGCCCGTCTGCGCCGGATGGACGAAAAGGCTGAAATTGTAATGTTCGAGCGTGGGAATTACATATCCTACGCCAATTGCGGCCTGCCCTACTATATCGGCGGGGTGATCAGCGAACGCGAACGCCTCTTTGTGCAGACCCCGGAAAGCTTCAAAGAGCGCCTGAACGTTGAAATCCGCATCAACACAGAAATCACAGCCATCGACCGGGCGGCTAAAACCGTCACCGCCAAAGACCTCAAGACCGGCACAGAGAGCATCCTAAAATTCGACAAGCTGGTCCTTTCTCCTGGCGCGGTACCCATTCGTCCGCCCCTGGCCGGGATTGACGATGAGGCAATTTTCACCCTGCGCAGCGTCCCAGACACCGATC
>CAXYWN010000017.1:0-16895 GCA_964292625.1 uncultured bacterium | reverse complement strand
ACAAATCCGCCCCCCTTCATCCAAAACACCACCGAAATCTCTTACGCGCCGACAATGGCGGTTAGCACAGAGTATTTCTGGAAAATAATTCCTTTTAATGCAATAGGTGATGCGCCCGCCTGCCCGGTTTGGAGTTTCAGCACCCACGGCGATCCCACGATCACGGCATTGCCTTATTTCCAGGACTGGGACGCGGTCCCAGTTCCGACCCTACCTTTCGACTGGACGAACATAGTCCAATCGAGTAATGTCGGCGCTTTGGTGGCGACCTATGCTTCTTCATCTTACGTGCATAGCCAGCCGAACTGCGTCCGCCTTTACAATCCCAGCGACGCCGACGCCACCCTGCTCCTGGTGGGACCACCAGTTGCTCCGGCGCTAAACATCGGCAGCGTCAGAGTGAAATTCTGGGGCCGCAGCAGTGGAGCGGGATATCCGCTTTCCATTGGTGTTATGACCGATCCGACTGATCCGGCCAGCTACACCGAGGTGCATAACCTTGCCATGACCACCACCGTCACTGAGTATGTGTTTTCCATGGCAAGCTATACCGGCACTGGAAACCATATCGCCTTTAAGCACGGCTTGGGCGGGACCGGTCGCAGCCTCTACCTCGATGATATAGGGTTTGAACAAATAGCCCCCAACGACCTGGCCTGCGAAGGACTGTCGGGAAACACAACTCCCACAGTTGACAACCCGACTGTTTACACCGCCAGCATCCACAATTGGGGCACCGCCAACCAAAGCACCTACACCGTAAAACTGTTCAACGGCAGCAATGTCGAACTGGCCTCGGCGCCAGGCATGACCATCGCTCCCGATGCTACGGTGGAAATCCCCATGACCTGGACGCCCACTGTGGCAGGTCCAGTTGTGCTTTATGCCAAGGTTTTCCTGGCTGGCGATATCAACCCAGTCAACGACCAAAGCCCGGACCTGAACATCAGCGTCCAGGCTGCCGGCACCATGGCCGTGACGATTGGCGATGGCTCTATCCAAGCTCTCGTACCGATGAATTTCTACTATAAGAACTCGCTCTATGAATGCCTGTTCTTTGCCGATGAACTTGGTTTTACCAGCGGAACCATCACCGCCCTGGCGTTTTACAACACCTTCCTGACCGACATGCCCAACGGCGCGACCAAGGTCTGGCTGGGCACTACCACCCAGCAAGACTTCAGCGGTGGCTGGATTCCCTCCACGCAGCTGACCCAGGTCTTCGATGGTATCGTGCAGTTTCCTGCCGGTGAAAACACCATCGTCATTCCTCTGACCACGCCTTATATGCACACACCGGGCAACCTGGTGATGATGGTAAACCGTCCCTTGTTAGGGGATTATTACTCCTCAAGCGACAAATTCTTTGCCCAAGCGAGCGCCACGCCGCGTGCCCTGGCTGTTAACAGCGACAGCACACCCTACGATCCCGCTGCTCCGCCGGCTGGCACCACGCCTTCCGTAAACTTCCCCAAGACCACTATATTCTACTCCGGCCAGGCCATCGTCAATGACATGGGCTGCCTGAGCATCTCTGGCAACACCACGCCCAGCGTGGGCAGCGCCACTGATTATGTGGTCACGGTGAAAAACAACGGCACCGCGGTCCAAAGCAACTACCAGGTGAAACTGTTCAAGGAAGGGGACATTGAAGTCGGCTCCGTTGCCGGAACCACCATCAACTCCCTGCAGACCTTGGATTTCACAGTTCCCTGGACTCCCGCAGCCACAGGCCCCACCTTCCTCTATGCCAAGGTTGTCCTGGCTGGTGACGAGATTGAAACTAACAACCAGACCGCAAACTATCCTGTCAACGTGCAGGCTGCCGGCACAATGGCCATCACAGTCGGCGCCGGCGGTGGAACCGCCCGCATGCCGATGGATTTCTACTGGAAGAACTCGATGTTCCAGACCGTCTATCTCGCCAGCGAATTAAATACTGCCGGGCTGTTGACGAATATCCAGTTCTACAATAGTTTCCTCAGCACCACTACGGTGGATAAGCCTACCAATATCTGGATTGGCGAGACCACCCAGACCGACCTGTCAGGCGGCTGGATTCCTTCCACCCAACTGACCCAGGTGTTCAATGGAACCGTTACCTATCCCAGCGGACCGAATGACATCCTCATCCACCTGAGCACCCCGTATAGCTACGGTGGCGGCAACCTCGTGGTGATGGTGCAGCGTCCGATGGATACAGACTACTACTCCTCATCTGATTACTTCGTGACTCAGTCTAGTGACGTCGCCAGCCGCACGCTGAATGTTACTTCCGATAGCGTCACCTATGACCCTGAAGTTCCTCCTACGGGAACGACTGCCGCAGCAATATTCCCCAAGACCACCTTCATGTTCATCGCTGGTGGCTCTGGCTCAATCAACGGCACCGTGACCGCCGGCGGCAATCCTCTGCCCGGCGCCACCGTAACCGTGGCTGGAACTCCGCTCACCTATACCACCACCGACACTGGCGCCTTCAACTTCCCCACAGTGGATGCAGGCACCTACAACGTGACCGCCAGCATGACCGGCTTTAACAGCCAAACCCTGCCCGTCACTGTGGTCAGTAATGGAACAAGCACCCTGAACTTCGTGTTGACAACTTCCAGCTCTGTGAGTGAATACAGCTTCACCAGCGCCGTTGGCACCTACACTCAGATCACCACAGGCACCGTCCTGGGGACGAGCGCCAACGATCAGGAATGCTTCAACGCGATCCCTCTGGGCTTCGCTTTCAACTATAACGGAGCCGCTTACACCGAAGTAAGCGTGATGACCAATGGCTTCCTGGCCATGGGTTCAGAAGTACTCGTTGCCAATCTTCCGATTAGTTCCGCGACAGCGAGCAATAACGTGGTTTCCGCCATGACCAGAGACCTCAAAAGCCGGGACGACGGAGAGCTGAGCTATCTGCTCACCGGAACTGCCCCCAACCGTGTTTTCACAGTTCAATGGAAGAACTATCGCCGTGCCCCCACCTCATGCACAAACGATATTATCAACTTCCAGATCCAACTGCATGAAGACGGTGACAAGGCTGTCTTTGCCTATGGTAACGTAAACACAGTGGATGCCACCACAGCTCAGACAGTACAGGTTGGCTTGCGTGGAAACGACAATACGAGTTTCAACAACCGCACCACCACTGAAAGCTGGATTGCCACCACTGCAGGCACGGTAAATAACGCCTCCTGCCGGATCAGCTCGACTGTATTTCCTCCCAACGGACTGGTCTTTACATTCTCGCCAGCCCAGCAGGGCACGCCTCCCAACCCCGCCCAGAACCCTATTCCAGCCAACAACGCCGTCAATGTGGCGGTCGGAACCAATTTGAGCTGGAGCACCGGCGGCGGCAATGTGGACGGTTATAAGCTCTATTTTGGGACAAACAATCCGCCCACCAACTTGGTCAATGGCGCCACTCAGACCGGCACCGTCTATGATCATCCGACCAATCTGGTTTACAGCACCCCGTACTATTGGAAAGTGGTCCCCTTCAACGCGGACTTCGAAGCACCCAATTGCCCTGTCTGGCAATTCACCACCCTGGCTGACCCGACCATTACGACTTATCCCTATCAGCAGAACTTTGACGCGGCAACTCCTCCCGCTCTGCCTTTGGGCTGGTCTGCCATCAATGCCAACGCGGACGCTTACACTTGGGAAACCTATGCCGGCAATGCCGACACGGCCCCCAATTCCGCCCGCATACGTTACAGCAATACTGTGACCATGGATGACTGGTTGCTCACCCCGCCCATGACCCTGGTAGCGGGTACAAACTACCTCGTAAAATTCTCCTACCGGTCTAACAGCGCTACCTATCCGGAAGCACTGTCCGTTTACACTGGAACCGCTCCCAACGCGGCCAGCCTCACAAACCAGATATTTACGAACACCAACATTACGAACGCAACCTATGAACAGGCGCAAATCACCTACACCCCTACCGCCAATGGTACTTACTATGTTGGATTCCACGGCCACAGCCCAGCGAATATGTTCTACCTCTATCTGGATACCTTCTCAATTGAAGAGCTCACCGATGTCATCGATCCGCCTACCAACCTGACCGCCACCGTTATGAACAATAGCTATGTGGCCCTGGATTGGGACGCCCCCGGTGATACACCTCCTCCGCCTCCTGGATTCAATGATGGTTTTGAAACCTACACCGATTTCGCCATCGCCTTTGATCCCTGGGTAATGGTGGACGTTGATCAGAGCACCACTTATGGCATGACCGGCACCACATGGCTCAATGGCTATGCTGCCCAAGCCTACATTGTATTCAATCCCAGCGCCACAGTGCCTCCGCCCGCCGCTCCCACCACCCATGGCGGAGCCAAGATGGCGGCCTGTTTCGCCGCCACTACCGCCCCTAACAACGACTGGATGATCTCGCCGCTGGTCGCCCCCACGGCAGGACAATTCCTCAACTTCTATGCCAAATCATATACAGCTCAATATGGTCTGGAGCGCTTCAAGGTGGGTATCTCCACAACCGGCGCCACCACCCCCGCGAGCTTCACCATCATCAGCGGTGCCAACTACATCTCGGCCCCCGAGGCCTGGACTCTATACAGCTACGACCTCAGCTCCTACGCGGGCCAGAGCATCCGCTTCGGCATCCAGTGTGTGTCCAACGACGCCTTCTTCTTTATGGTAGATGACGTGAGTGTCGGACCCGTCCCCACAAGCAGGGAACACTATGCCTCAGTTCCTGATCTGGGAACGCGCACCCGCAACACTGGCGCACCTGTAAAGACCCCGCAATTCCTCAATCCGCCCACCCGCGAATTCCTGGGTTACAAGGTCTACCGCGACGGCACACTGCTTACAACCATCGCCAACACGGCCACCACAGCCTATGAAGATCACGACGTGACCGTTGGAACCTACAGCTATACTGTCACGGCATTCTACACTGGCGGCGAATCAACTCCTGCCGGACCTGTCACCGCCACCATCAATCCTATCAGCAATCCGCCCCTCGACCTCACTGCCGCGGTTGACGGTAACGATGTTACCCTGAACTGGGTGAGCCCCGAAGCTCCGCCCACAGGAGATTGGATCACATGGTGCCAGGATGTATTAGGTAATGGCATCGGGACCAACTCACCCATCATCTTCGACGTTGCGCACCGCTTCACCCAGACTGACCTCGCTGCCCACCAGGGCGGAGCCGTCACTCAGGTCAAGTTCGTGCCCAACTATGCCGACTGCATCTACACCGTGAAGGTGTGGACCGGCGGATCGGCCACCAATGCCGGAACCCTTGTTTCCTCCCAGGTAGTACCCACTATCGCTCTGGGAGAATGGAACCTGGCTGTCCTCAACACACCCGTAACGATCCCCAGCACTGGCGATCTGTATGTGGGTTTTGAAGTGAACACCCAGGGCGACCACCCTGCTGGCTGCGACAACGGCCCAGTGGTGGAAGGCAAAGGCAATATGATGTATTTCGAAGGCGTGTGGACCACCCTCACCGGCCTGGCTGCGTCACTGACCTACAACTGGTCGATTCAGACCTTCGTAGCTGATGGCGCTGCCCTCAAGGCTGTCGAACTCACTCCGATCGCGGAGCACCAACAGATCTCTTATGCCACAGCCCCGCTGACCCTGGAGACCAAGCCCGTCCAGCGCGCAAATGACCGCGCCCTGGCCGGTTTCAAGGTCTATCGTGACGACGTCCTCATCGGCACCATCAGCGATCCTCAGGTTACCACCTTCAGCGACATGGATCTGCCCAACGGCACCTACATCTATGGCGTGACCGCGGTCTATACCACTGGTGAATCCGCTCCCGCCACTATCAGCGTTACGGTGAATGTCATACTCGCCGAGACCATATTCCAGGACGACTTTGAAGCATACGACAACTTCGCTCTGCTCTTCGCGCCCTGGACCCTGCTCGATGTGGACCTTTCTCCCACCTACGGCATCTCCAATGTGGACTTCCCCGGTTCCGCCGGACCCATGGCCTATATCATCTTCAATCCCAGCGCCACGGTTCCTCCGATTACCACTCTCACTCCCCACAGCGGAGCCAAGATGGCCGCCTCTTTTGCCGCTGTCTTGCCAGCCGAAGGCGGAACAGGACCAAACAACGATTGGATGATCACACCCCGCATGCATATGGGAACCAACAGCTCGATCAAGTTCTACGCCCGCTCCCACACCGCACAATACGGTCTGGAACGCTTCCGCGTAGGCGTCTCGATGCTGCCCACCATCATTCCCCAGGGCTTCCAGTATGTGAGCCCCGGAGGTTATGTTGAAGCTCCCGCAGGCTGGACTGAATACATCTACGATCTCTCCGCTTACGACAACCAAAACGTCTGGATCGGCATCCGTTGCGTGTCCAACGACGCCTTCGTCTTCTACGTGGACGATTTCTCTGTCCACAGTGATGGCGGCAACGTCGTCGCCAACGACGATCCTGGCATTCCCGCGCTTGTAACCGAGCTGCAGGGCAACTACCCCAACCCCTTCAACCCCCGCACCACCATCCGCTACAGCGTGAAGGAAGCCACCCCTGTCACCATCGGCATTTACAACGTTAAAGGCCAGTTGGTGAAGACTCTCGTCAACGAAGACAAGAGCTCTGGCAACCACAGCATCGTCTGGGATGGCTGTGATGGAAACAACCAGGCTGTCTCCAGCGGCGTCTATTTCTACAAGATGCACGCCGGCAAGTACAGCAGCACCAAAAAAATGATCCTGATGAAGTAATTCGTCGGAACCATATCATCAGCCCCGGGACCTCACCGTTCCGGGGCTTTTGTTTGGCTTTGTGTATCCCTTGCTGAGCTGCAGGCGGTTCGCTCCTCAACAACCCCTCCCACAGTTCCCGCCTGCTCGAGGGGAACTGAGCGGGAAGCTAAACCGAGGCTGGACGGGAAAGACTGAGGGACAAGCAGCGCTTTTGCGTGAAACAGCTTGGAAGATTCTGGATATGACTTTCGCATCCAATGTTGGAGTCTGGCGCTGTAAGCTTTTCCCGCGAGGATATGGGATAAATGCTCTATTCAAATAAAAAGATTGACGGAAAGCTCATACTCAAGAGTATAGTATGTATAAAGGAATGGAGGTTCCGATGACTAAGATGAGAATATTATTGCTGACACTCCTGGCGCTGAGCCTGAGTTTCGGCTGTGCCTGCAACAAAAAGAAGAGCGGGCCAGAACCTGTTTCAAAAGAAATAGAGACCAGCCTGAGCGAGCAGAACAACGCTTTCGCCTTCCAACTCTACGACCTGGCTGACAAACCCGGAAAAAACCTGTTTTATTCACCCTACAGTATCACTTCCGCTTTGTCCATGGTCTATGGCGGGGCTCAGGAAAACACAGCCGCGCAGATGGCCAAAGCCCTGAATTTTGACCTTCCGCCCGCGGAGCAGCATCAGGCCTATCTGGCAATGCAAAAATCCCTGAACGCCATCGGCGAAAGAGGCAAAGCCGAGTTCAACGTTGCCAACGCCCTCTTTGGCGCCAAAAACAAACAGCATCTGATCCAGAAGGATTATCTGAAGCTGTTGCGCGAAAGCTATTTAAGCGATCTCTACAGTCTGGATTTTTCTGATTTCAGCGGCACGGCGAAATTCATCAACCGCTGGGTGGAGGAAAAGACCAAAGACCGCATCAAAGACCTGATATCCGAAGACCATATCCGGGACAGCAACGAAGGCATGGTGCTGGTCAATGCCATCTATTTCAAAGGCAACTGGCGCAACGAGTTTGAGCCCAAGCTCACCGTCCGGGATAAATTCTATATCTCTTCCCAAGAGCGCACAGAAAAAAACAGCCGTCCTGTGGAAATGATGAGCGCCCGGGCAGAATTCTCCTATGCCGAGCTTCCTGGACTTCAGTTGCTCGAATTGCCCTACGCCGAAGACGACCTGTCGATGATCATTGTCTTGCCCGATGAGATTGACTCTTTTGCCAAAAACCTCAATCCGGAAAACTTGAACAAGTGGCAGGATGCCTTGTACCCGCGAGAAGTGCAGATATTTATCCCCAAATTCAAGTTTGACCTCACTCTGGATGGCCTCACGGATATGCTCAAAGGCTTGGGTATGACCGACGCTTTCAATGGCCGCCTGGCCAATTTCTCCGGCATCATTCCAGACAAGACCGGACAAGGGCTGTATATCATGGACGTGATCCACAAAGCCTTTGTGGAAGTGAATGAAGAAGGCACCGAAGCCGCCGCCGCCACCGGAATTGTGATGGCCACCAAAGCCTATTTAGGTCCGGATGAAACTCCGGTTTTCCGCGCGGACAAACCCTTCCTCTATCTGCTGGTGCACAAACCTTCCAATACCGTGCTCTTCATGGGCAAAATGAACGAGCCACCCAAACTGTAAACACCGTTTAACCAAATACTTATAGCCAGAACGCGCCTCATATGATGCGCGTTCTTTTTTGTGGGAAGATAATGCACTAAAGATTAGGGTATTTTCAGGAGAGAAGGGAAGAAGGGATTGCGGGCAGTTCAAAATCTACGCCAAGCATAGAAACAGGAGAAAATTCGAGGACAAAATAAATGGCTCCGGAAGAGGGATTCGAACCCCCGACCTAGTGGTTAACAGCCACCCGCTCTACCGCTGAGCTATTCCGGAACGCATCGTATGTGGCAAACTCTGCGAAGACGCAAATCTGTCAATGAATATTATCTGCCGGGACGGATAAAACGTGATTAGGACTGCATTTGGATGCCGTATTGAGCATCCAGCCAGATTCGGATCCGGGAGAGGAAAAGCAGATTGAGCTCTTGGAAGGCAAGCGGGTCCAGTGCTCCGCTCCATTCGTCCATGAAAACCTTTTTGAACTCAATGGCCAGGCAGATGAGGCGGTCTGGATAACGCGAGTTCAGCCAGCGGGAAAGGTATCCGCCGCTGAATTTGACGTCCAGCCGGCAATCCAGCGTCTTGCCATGATAGGCTTGGCCATCCAGAAGATGATGCAAAGCCTCCGCGGCCGGATAGTGCTGTTGCACGAGATTGCTTCTGCCGATGATGATATCCGGATTTAGGCTCTGGGGATCTGCTTCCGCATCCGGGCCTCCCCGGCGGTGATTGTAGCTGTGAAGATCCAGAACCACAAGAAAGGGGTGATGGTCGAGGAGGCGGTCCACCTGGTATTGGAGCAGTTGATACCAGGAGGCGTAATCCTGCCGCAGCCTTGCCAACAGGGCTGGCGGGACAGCTTCCGTCCGTGCCGGCAGACCCCAGCAATCCTGGGGAACCAAATACACAGCCTTGTCCGGAGAACGGTTCAGGTCAATCGCGAAGCGGGAGCTCTCGACAACGATATTATTGGGAAAGAGTCCGGCAAATCCCCCGGTGAACGGATCTTCCTCACGCAGCCGGTCAGCCTCGCCGACACCGCAAATCGCCAGCAGTTCCGGCGGCATCCGGTGTCCGTTGTGGATGGCCGTGGCCAGCAGGGGCAGGGCCTCATCCCGAATAGTGACGGCAGAGCTCAGCACGTTTGCTTGTTCAGAAGCCAGAACTTTCCCGAGGAACGCCTGCGTCTGTGCCGAAGGGCTCATCCGCAAGCGGCTTAACGAGGTTCGACTCGACCTCGAAATCCTGCTCGCTGGCGGCATCCTTTTTGAAAATGTTCAAGAGCGTGACTGACTGGTTTTCGGTCCAGGGAAAGGTGAAGTGATAGCCCTGATTCCAGTAGGTATAGTCTAAAGGCATATCAACCCAGGTGGCATAAACCCGGGTGTTGGTGTAAGCCATGTAATATCCGGTGTTGTAGATCACCCCGTTTCCCGGGATGGTGATGTTGTCCACGGTCTGATCGGCCAGGCCATAATTCACATAGAGGGGACGCAGATCGTGCCAGCCTGTGTTGCGCATTTTGAGAAAGAACATGTCATTCGCAGTGATCAGATAGGTGTTGTAGGAATCGCCGCTGATAGAGCGGGTCTTCGACCATTCCACCGTCAAGCCGATCTGCGCTCCGGAAGCGCTGACACCAGAGGTTTCGGCTTCGTAATGATAGGTCTGGTCGCTCTTCTGGATTTTGAACGTCACGGTTTCCCCGGGGGCGATCACTTCCGAACCGTAGCCGTCCACCTCAATGCTAATATCGGTGTAGAGCATGTTCGTGAACTTGGCTGAAAAGGGGACAACGGGTGGGTCAACCACATGGATGTGGCACGAGGCCAGAAACAGTGCCGCCAGGCAGAGGGCAGAGAGCAGAAACTTGCGCATCTTGTTACTCCTTGTTAGTTGGAAAGTCTTTGGCAAGCAGGGTTTATGGGGCCTGGTCAACGACTCACACTATTGGTAGATTAGCGCCTGCCATTCAAGTCCGTAAGGACTTCCGGCGGGCAGATTGAACCTTACTACTATTATACCAGCCAGCGGGGCAAATCCTGTACCCTAATTTCAGGACGTCGGGGAATTGTATTTGGCCAGATAGGCGCTGCCTGTCTCTTTGGCCAGGTTTCTGATCTTGCCGATGTAGGCGGCTCGTTCGGTGACGCTGATCACGCCGCGGGCATCCAAGAGGTTGAAGGTGTGGGAACAGCGCAGCAGATGGTCGTAAGCGGGGAAAACGAGTTTATGCTCCAAGAGCTGCCGGCATTCCTTTTCGTAGTCGCCGAAGAGACGGAAAAGGAGGGCGGTATCGGCCACATTGAAATTGTATTCGGAGAATTCCTGCTCGCGGGAGAAATAGAGCTCGCCGTATGGCGTGGTGTCGTTCCAGCGCAGTTGCCGGTAGTCATCCACATCCTGGATGTACATGGCCAGACGTTCCAGGCCATAGGTGAGTTCCACGCTCACGGGAAAGCAGTCGATTCCCGCAACCTGTTGAAAATAGGTGAATTGGCTGATCTCCATGCCATCCAGCCAGACTTCCCAGCCCAGGCCCCAGGCTCCGAGAGTGGGCGATTCCCAATCGTCTTCCACGAAGCGGACATCGTGTTTGGCAATCTCGACGCCGATGGCTTCCAAACTTTTCAGATAGAGGTTTTGGATATTGTCCGGGCTGGGCTTGATGATCACCTGAAACTGGTAGTAGTGCTGCAGGCGGTTGGGGTTTTCGCCGTAGCGTCCGTCTTTGGGGCGGCGGCAGGGTTGGGCGTAAGCCACGGAACTGGGTTTGGGGCTCAGAGCGCCGAAAAAGGTGGCGGGGTGGAAAGTGCCGGCCCCCATTTCGATATCGTAGGGCTGCAATACGCTGCAGCCATGCGCGGCCCAGTATGTTTGCAGAGTGAGGATGATATCCTGAAAGTTCATTTATGGTCTCCATGTAGATGGCGGCAGGCGGTCCTGATCTTTTCAAGCGAATCACGTAATCCGCCCAGAAGCTGCTTCACATCAGCGGAAGGCTTCACTTCCGGTTTCTGGGATTTTGCGGCAGCGGGTGAGGACCTTGCCGAGCGGCGTTCCTCTTTCAATTTCTGGCGCGCGCCTTCGATCGTGTAACGTTGGTTGTGCAGCATATCCTGAATCTTGCGCAGCAGTTCGATGTTTTCCTCGGAATACTTGCGAATCCTGCCTTCTTCCCGGCGCGGACGCAGAAAGCTGAATTCGGTTTCCCAATAGCGGATCACGTAGGGTTTTTCGCCCAACAGGTTGCTTACTTCGCCGATGGTGTAATAGTATTTCTTCATTTTATGCCTCTCGGTTTTCTGATCCGGGCGAGCAGAGCCAGGATGGCCGCGATCGCCACGAACAGCAAGGGATAGCGGTAGATTCTTCGGATGAGAGGAATCTTGGGCGTGGTATATAGCGGAGCGGTGATGTTGGTCACCTCAAAAAGCTTGGTTTTGCTCAGGATTCTGCCCTTGGGATCCACCACCAGCGATATGCCGGTGTTGGCGCTACGGTAAATCTGAATCCTGTTTTCCACCGCGCGGAAGCGTGACATCACGGCGTGCACCCAGGGTCCGTAGGAAGTTCCGAACCAGGCGTCGTTGGTGATATTGACCAGATAATCGCATTTCTGATATTGCGAGCTGGTGGAGTCCCGCGGAATGGCCATGTGGTGAAAGATCTCCGGAAAGGCCAGCTCGTAGCAGATGGATGGCGAGAAGCTGTATCCGCCGCTTTCGTAATAGGCCAGCTCGGTGCCGAATTCCCAGTTCGCCTGGCCGAGATTCACCTTCCATAAAAAGGGGAAAAGATGCAGCCAAAGCATCCGCTCGCCCACCGGGACGAGGATGTTCTTGAAGTAGAGGACGTTGTCAAAATTTCTGGGCTGATAGAGAGAGGCGGCATTGTAAGAGCGCGTGCCCATGGGATGCGAAGCATCGTGAACGTAATGCTGAAAACCGGTAAAGACATCCACTTTGGCCGTATCGATTAAAGCGTGCAGATCGCGACGGGCCCTGGATATGCGGTCAAGTTCACCCACCATCGCCCCTTCCGGCCAGATCACCAGTTTGGCAGAATCCGCGGCGGCCTTCATGGTCAGGTCGCGGAAGACATCCAGGGATTTTTCATACTGCTCGGAATCCCACTTTACATTCTGATCGATGGAGGGCTGCATCCCGAAGATTCCGGCATCGTGCTCCGTCATTTCCAGATTGGCCAGACAATACCAGCCATAACCCAGCCAGGCGGCGAAGATCAGCACTATCCCGGCCAAGGCGAGGACCGGTTTCCTTCCAAATGCACCAGGCTGCTGAGCGGCAGGTTTATGCAGGCCCTGAAGCCATTTAAGGCCGCTGGGCCAGATTTGCTGCAGCAATAGGTTGATGCAGATAATGAGGGCGGAAAGGCCGACGACCCCGATCAGATCGGCGGCTTGGATGAGGATGCCGTAATCGGCGAGGGAATAGCCCTGATTGAACCAGGCAAAACGGGTTTCACCGAAATTCTGGACATATTCGAAGGTGATGAGCAGGCTCAAAAAGCCCAGATAACGCCAGCGGGGCAGGGTGCGGAAGATCCGGTTGATGCCGTAAAAAATCAAGTAATAGACAAAAGTGTAAACGATCATCACGCTCAGCAGGCCGGGCAAGGTGACGAGATAGAACCAATAGAAGACGATGGCGCAATATACCACCGACATAATGAAGCCCATGCGCAGGAGATCGCGGGACTTGGCTGCGCCGCGCTCGAAGACTGCGAGCAGGGGCAGCCAGGCGAAAAAGACCAGCCAGCCAAGATGCAGAGGCAGGCGCGACAGCGCCAGCAACAGAGCGCTCAAAAAGGTCAACAGTAAATCATTGCGCTTCATCTAACCTCCGGTCATAAACCAGCTTCTCCAGCCATATCTCGTTCTCCCACAATACGGTAACCATTTCAGCCTGCACATTCAAGGAGAGCAGGGTTTTATCCGTTTCGCTGCCGAAATCTTGCGGGGGGATGCCGAAAAAGGAACCAAGCCTGTCCATGGCCGCTATCTCTTTAAGTGTAACAAGATGTTGGCCAAGCAGATAGAATATGCGCGTGCTGCCTTTTTCCAGGTTGTGGGCCCAGATATAATCCTTGTTGCAATCCAGATTCACCGGCCGGTCCAGCTCAAAACGACCGAAGCGGTACATTTCCCTGGCGTCAAGGGGCGAATAACAGACGATCTCGGAGGGGGCGGAGTCGTACACAAAGAAAGTCCCGTCCGGGGCCACGCAGAAAAGCTCAGGCTGAGTCAGGGCATCAAATCTGAATTGAGAGACAAACATCCCTTCCGGAGAGAATTTCTTGAGCAATTTTTGGGCTGAATCGAGGGCGAGCAGCCCGCCGTCGGTATCCACGCCGATATCGCTCAAACGCTGGAAGTTACCCCGCTCGAAACCTAAGCCGCCGATGCTGTTTACCCGGGCACCAGCCAAATAGATGTCTATTTCCTGGCCTTCCCTGCTCATGGCATAAACGGTTCTGCCCCGCATGTCGCTCACCGCCTTGGCATAGACGCGCTGAACGGGAAAGGAGAAAACCCATTCCAGATTGCTTTGGCGCGGATTGGCAAGGGTCCTGTTCTCGCTGCAGCCAGCCAAAATGAGGGTCAATAAGATCAGCAGGGACGCAGAGATGAAGGTTTTGGACATCGGGGCCCCCTATATTTCCAGATTGATGTTCCGCAGCTTACCCTGGATGCTGGTTTTGTTGCCGAAACGATTGTATTCAAGGGTGTAGGCAATGTCCAGCTGGGAATTCTTTTTCAGCAGGCTCAGGTAGTCGCCGAGATTGTAGCCAATCAGGTCCAGCGTCACGCCGTCTTTCATCACCTTCAGTTTCAAGTGGTTGCGGCCCACAGTGTAAGGATAACTGGCGACCTGGACCCCTCGCGTGACCAGAAGGGGACGGTGGTTT
Source organism: uncultured bacterium (assembly GCA_964292625.1). Taxonomy (GTDB): domain Bacteria; phylum Cloacimonadota; class Cloacimonadia; order Cloacimonadales; family Cloacimonadaceae; genus Syntrophosphaera. The sequence goes on along the minus strand of CAXYWN010000017.1, from coordinate 2,611 downwards.
TCCGGGCCGAAGGGGGCAAAGCGCTCGATCCAGTCGAGCAAAAAGTTGCTGATATCGTAGAGTTCTATCTCCCGGTCTATTTTCAGAGGCAGATTGGTCTGCTGAATTTTGATGTGTTCCGAAACGTAGCGGGCCAGTTCGTTTTCAAAGCGGTCGATATATTCCTGGAGAATGGTGAAGCCCACGGCATATTTGTGCCCTCCAAAGCTATGGAGATTGTGGCCGATGGCGGTAAGCGCGCCGAACAGGTCAAAATCCGCCACGCTGCGTCCGGAACCACTGCCGAATCCCTCTTTGAAGGAGATCATGACCACCGGCCGGGAGTATTTTTCCACCAGTTTGGAAGCCACGATTCCGATCACGCCGGGATGCCAGTCGTCGGAGGAAACCACGATGCATGGCGCGGACTGGATGTCCTTGTATTTGTTTTCGATGATGTCGCAGGCCTCGTGGAAAGTCTTCTGATCCTCCTGCTGACGCAACGAATTTAGCTGTTCGATGATTTCGGCCAGTTCCAGGCTGCGTTCCTTATCTCGGAAAATAAGCAGTTCCACAGCCACGGCTGCCGATCCCATCCTGCCCGCGCCGTTGATGCGCGGAGCGATTCCGAACACGATGTCCGAGGCATCCATGGTCTTGGTGTTCAGGCCGGAAATCTGCACCAGGGCGTTCAGACCCAGGTTTTTCTTTTCGATGAGGTGTTGCAATCCGATGTAGGCAAAAATGCGGTTCTCGCCGGTGAGGGGAACGATGTCCGCGATCGTGCCCACTGCCACAAGGTCCATATATTTCAAGGTGTTCTCTTCGTTCGCGATGCCCCGGCGGCGGTAGATCGCCATCAGCAATTTGTAGGCGACGCCCACCCCCGCCAGATGCGGGAAAGGATAGGGACAGCCCGGCAATTTGGGATTGATGATGGCAGCGGCATTGGGCAATTCTTCTTTCGGGTTGTGGTGATCGGTGATAATGATTTCCATGCCGCGGTTGTTGATGGCCTCAATTTCTTCCAGGGCGTTCACACCGCAGTCCACGCTGATGATCAGGGAAGTGCCGCTTTCCTTGATTTGGTCAAGCCCGCCCAGGGAGAGGCCGTAGCCGTCGATCATGCGGTGGGGAATGTAAAAATCGATGTTTGCCCCCAGACGCTGCAGGCCGAGGTAGAGCAGGGTGGTGGCGGTGGTGCCATCCACGTCGTAATCTCCGTAAATGGTGATCCGCTCACCGCTGTCGATGGCTTTCAGGATGCGCGCGACGGCCTTTTCCATATCTGGAAAGAGGAAGGGGTCGTGCTGTTGCGAAAGATGCGGATGGAAAAAGTCCTCAATCTCCTGGGGCGTACGCAAGTTCTTGCGGTACAGCAGTTCCGCCACCAAGCGCGGGCATTTTAGCTCCGCAATCAGGTCTTTTATCTGCTGCCGCTCTTCAGGGCTGAAGTCTTCGGGTAGCAGCCATTTCTTCTGCATCTTGTCCGCCTTTATGTAATCCGCTGCCAGTCAATGGCATATAAGTGTTTTTCTCAAGCTCTGGATTGAGTTTCCGGGCTCACTTGAACACCCAAGTGGAAGTTCTGAGCCTCACGGTGTCATTATTGGAGGCAGTTCAATCTTGTAAAGGAGAAAATTGTGAAGCTTTCTGCTTCTGCCTGGGCTTGGATTATATGGCAACGGATGTTTTGGCTGTGAAGAATGACTTGCAGTTGTGGACGCATTTCCACATCTGTGAATAATCCGGCCAAAGTTCCTGGCAATAATACAGAATTTGTCCGGATGACTTGCTGTAAGGAGTTCTATTTTGCCGCAGCCCAGTTTGCCACGGTTGCCAAAAAGGCAGCGTTGTCCTCCGCGCATGAAATGGTCACCCGTAGATGGTTTTTCAAGCGGGGGTGCGAACCCACGTCCCGGACCGCGATGTCATTGTCTTGCAGATAGATGAACAGGCTCTGGGTGTCCTCGCCCGCGGTGAAGGCGAGGAAATTCGTGTCGGAGGGATGCACGACAATTCCGCTGATGGCCTGCAGTCCGGCGAAGACCTTTGCTCGCTCTGCTTTTATCTGCTCCACCTGGGCTTGGAACAGCTCGGCGTTTTCCAGGATGGTGAGCGCGAAAGCCTGGTTCAGGATGCTGGTGTGGAAGGTGGTGAGCACCTTGCGCAGGGAATAGATGTTTTCCGCGGAGGAGATGTCATAGCCAAAACGCAGGCCGGCGCCGGAAAAGGCTTTGGAAAAGGAGCGAACCAGGATCATGTTCGGGTGGCGTTCCAATTCTCCGGCCAAGGTGGCGCCCGAAAACTCAAAATAGGTCTCGTCGATCAGGACCAGCTTGTCCGGCAGGCTGGCGATGATGTGGCGCAACTGCCCGGGTGAATAAAGATTCCCGCTGGGGTTGTTGGGATTGCAGAGTATCGCCAGACGGCAGTCCGGATCTGCTGCCAGGCTCAGGTAGGCGTCGCTGTCGAAACTGAAATCCTCTTTCAGCTGCTGGAATTTGATCTTCAGCCCCACCATGCCGCAGAAGGTCTGGTAGTCAAAATAGGAAGGCGCCAGGCTCACGGCAAAGGCCCGGTCATCCTCGCGCACCGCCAGGAAAATGTGGTAGAGGATGTCGTCCGCGCC
>CAXYWN010000016.1:0-17005 GCA_964292625.1 uncultured bacterium | reverse complement strand
CGGTCGTAATAGCCGGGCAGGATCTTTTCCACGCTGTCGCGGGTGGGGATCATGGCGCCGGGCAGGGCGTCCCAGGGTTTTCATTCCAGTTGGTCGAGCAAGATGGCGGTTTGGAGGGAACGGTGACTTTTGGCGCATTTTCCCTGACCAGTGTTTTCTAACTTGATATCTTTGTGCTCAAGGTAGATCCCTCCGGCAATGTTCTCTGGGCACGCAGAGCGGGTGGAACGAATAGGGAATCTGGGCTGGATATCGCCTTGGATGATGAGGGAAACATCTACCTCGTCGGTAAGTTCCAAGGAACCTGCGTTATCGGAACCGCATCTCTGCTAAGTGCTGGCGGACACGATGTCTTCGTCGCCAAACTGGACAATGGCGGAAACTGGCTCTGGGCTGTCCGGGGTGGAAATCCTGGAGAGGATCATGGTTATTCCATCGCTGTGGACGCAAGCGCAAACGCCTTTATCACAGGTCAAGAAATCCCAAACTTTGCCTCTGCGCTTTCACATTTCGCGCCACAAATCCCCAGCAACCTTCCACTCGGATAAGAGGCATAACTGGCTCTTGTCCCACTTTTAGTTTGTTGGCGGTCAGTTGCAGCCAATCAGAAAGACATTAGCTTTATCGCTGAGAGCCAAGTCATCAGATAAGGGATTTGCGAGTTACCCCCAAACCTTTTTATGTCTGTCTTATAACATCCATTGCTTTGTCATACCATACAATTACGTCGGGTGTTTTCCAAAACGCTGTTTCTCAGGTTGTTTGATAACATCTAAGCGTCCTCTATTATCACATTCTCTATAAGATCAAATGAACTTTTGCATTGGTTTTCATCTAAAGCATTCTAGTCAAGCTCTTTTTTCAAGCCAGTGATTTTTCTGCGCTCATAAAACAAAAACTCCAATCAGCATACTCCCTGCGTTCTTTGCTTGACATTTTTCCCCCGCTTGCCGATGCAGTTTCCAGACAACAACTTTCTCGATAAAGGAAATCGCAAATGATAACTGTATATGTGAATGGAAAGGCGACTCAGGTTGCCAAAAACACCATGGTTTTGCACGCCTGCACCAAAGCCGGCTACCGGGTTCCGACCCTCTGCTACCATGAGGATCTGCCTGCCTTTGGCAACTGCGGAGTCTGCATGGTGGAAATCAACGGCAAGCCCCTGCGGGCATGTTCCACCCCCTGCGAAGAGGGAGTGGTGAATCGCACCCCGGGGAACGCCCTGCTGAATCTGCGACGCGACGCCGTGGAGATAATTCTTTCCAACCATCCCAACAACTGTCCGGAATGCATCAAGAACGGCCGTTGCGAACTGCAGGATCTGGCTCAGGAACTCGCCATCCGGCACATGAGCCTCAAACAGATAAGACGCCCCTACCAAAAACGGGATGAATCCTCACCTTCGATCACGCTGGATCCCTCTTACTGCATCGTTTGCGGACGCTGTTCCTACGTTTGCAACGAGATTCAGGATGTGCACGCGCTGGAAAACTGCGAGCGGGGTTTCAACACCTTTGTGGGTCCTACCTTCGGCCGCAAGCTGGAGGAAAGTGAATGCGTGAAATGCGGTCAGTGCTCCGCCTATTGCCCCGTGGCCGCCATCTATGAAAATGACGATTCCGACGCACTCTGGGAGGCTTTGGACAATCCCGACATGGTTTTGGTGGCGCAGGAAGCCCCGGCGGTGAGGGTGGCTCTGGGTGAGGAATTTGGCCTCAAACCCGGTCACAACGTGGTGAAAAAAATGTACACAGCCCTGCGCGCATTGGGCTTTCAATACGTGTTCGATACCAATTTCGGAGCAGACCTCACCATCATGGAAGAGGCCAGCGAATTTGTGGATATTTTCAAAAACCGCCCCGAGGAATTCCCCCTGATCACCACCTGCTGTCCCTCATGGGTGGATTATCTGGAAAAATTCCATTCAGACCTGATTCCGCAGTTTTCCTCAGCCAAATCCCCGCACCAGATGGTGGGGACAATGGTAAAGACCTATTGGGCGGATAAGATGGGCATCGACCCCAAAAAGATCTTTTTGGTTTCGGTGATGCCATGCACCGCCAAGAAATACGAGATTGAGCGCATGGAGGACATGTATGCCTCCGGCTACAAGGACGTCGATCTGACGATCACGACCCGCGAACTGGCCCGGATGCCCAAAACCGCCGGCATCGACCTGCCTCACTTGCCTGACGGCGAGGCCGACAATCCGCTGGGTGAATACACCGGGGCGGGCACCATCTTCGGCGCTTCCGGAGGAGTGATGGAAGCCGCTCTGCGCACGGCTTACAACTTTGCGACGGGAGAGGAACTGCCCGATCCCACGATCAAATTTACCCGCGGCGCCCAGGGCATCAAAAAAGGCAAGATAGAGATTCTGGGCAAAGAAGTCCGCATCGGCGTGGCTTCCGGCCTGGGCAATGTGAGCAAACTGATGAATGAAATCAGAGCAGCCAAACAAGCCGGCAAAGAACCTCCCTACCACTTTGTGGAGGTGATGGCATGTCACGGCGGCTGCGTGGGCGGCGGCGGCCAGCCTTATCCTTCTTCAAATCGGGTGCGCGCGCAACGTGCCAAAGGACTCTATGCCGAGGATCAGAGCCTGCCTCTGAGGGAATCGCACAACAATCCCTCCATCCAAAAAGTTTACCGGGAGTTTCTGGGCAAGCCGAACTCTGCCAAAGCCCACAAACTTTTACACACCAGTTATATCGCCCGGCCTATGAACCTTCCGAAAAAGGACTCATAATCCGCCCTTAACCTTCACAGGTTCAGTCCCCATACGCTCCTCGCACAAGTACCCCTCAAGCAGGCGGAAAGTGTGCGGGGAGCTGATTTGAAACGGGTGAGGAGAAACTTAGGGCGATTAGATGCCCAGCGGAGCGATGGCGCGGTCGAAATAGCCATGCACTTTGGCGATGGTGAGTCCGTAATTTGTGATGGGCACACCGCGTCTTTGGGCTTCCACGATGCGGCGGGTCATTTCCATCTGATTGAGCATACAGGCGCCGCAATGCACACAGAGCGCGAAATCTTCCAGGTTGGGCGGAAAGTCGTGGCCGGCATAGGTTTCGAAGACAAGTTCCTTTTGGGTGTAAGTCTTGAGCCAGCGGGGGATCTTCACCCGGCCGATATCGTCCTCTTGAACGTGATGGGAACAGGCTTCCGCGATCAGAACCTTGTCACCGTCCTGTAGCTTATCGATCTGCCGGATGCCATTGGCGAGGATGCCCAGATCGCCCTTGTAGCGGGCAAAGAGGATGGAAAAAGTGGTCAGTTTCACACTTTGAGGCAGGTCCCGCACCACCTGTTCGATGGCCTGGGAATCGGTGATCACGAGGTCCGGATCCTCTTTCAGCGCGGCCAGGGCATGTTTAAGCTCGAGATCGCGCACCACCACAGGAACCGCGCCGCCATCCAAAAGATCGCGCAGAACCTGCACCTGCGGCAAAATCAGCCTGCCTTTGGGGGCGGCGGCATCAATCGGCGTCACCAAGATCACCCGGTCTCCGGGCTTCACGATATCCCGCACCAGGGGACGGTCTTCAGTATAGCGTTGGGGCGCCAGTCCAATCAGTTTTTCCTTGGCCGCGGGGATGGTCTCTTTCCGGCTGGTGGAGGTTGCCACCCAGGTCAGGCAGTGAGTGTGGCAGTATTCCAGGTTGGCCGCGGCGGGCGGACGAAGGTCGCTCTTATTGAAAGCCACCAAAACTGGGATTTTCATTTCGCGGATGCGCTCCAGAAAGCTTAACTCACTGGCGGAAAAGGCGCTGCCATCATTCACAAAGATCGCCATATCCGAGCGGAAAAGAACGCGGTAAGTGGCCTGGACACGTTTTTCGCCCAGCTCGCCGATGTCGTCGAGTCCCGCCGTGTCGTAAAGCGTGACCGGTCCCAGGGGAAGGAGCTCGTAGCGTTTGTCCACCGGATCCGTGGTGGTGCCCGGGGTGTCTGAAACTATGGCTATTTCCTGGTTGGTAAGGGCGTTAATCAGGCTGGATTTGCCGCTGTTACGGTTTCCCAGCAGGGTGATGATAAGGCGTTCGCCGCGGGGGGTGCTGCTCATTGTTCCTCGTATTCTTATTGATTATCTTATCTAAACAGGATAACGCGCCACGGAGTTTTGTCAAGCGGTTTGGACGCTCTGAGTCACCGAAATCCTTGACAGACTTGGAAACTTCGAAAAGTTTGGCTTAACAGAATACATTCAGCATAGGAGCATCAAATGGACGATATAAAAGGAATCCGCACCCTCAATCTGCGCCAGAGCGATCCGGCCAGCCTCCGGGAGCAACTGCGCCACTATTTTCACCAGACCTGGGACATCGAAGAAAAGCTGTATGAAAGCCTGGCCGACGATGCCACTTTCTACCTGCGCGCCGACCCGCTGCGCCATCCGCTGGTCTTCTATCTGGGTCATACAGTATCGTTTTACATCAACAAACTCATCATCGGCAGGGTGATCGGGGAAAGGGTAAATCCCGCTTTCGAATCCATGTTTGCCATCGGCGTGGACGAAATGAGCTGGGACGACCTCAACGAGTCCAGTTTCGACTGGCCGCCCATCCCCGAGGTGAGGCAATACCGCGATCTGGTGCGGGCGAGAGTGGATAAACTGATAACGGATCTGCCTCTGGACGAGCGCGGCATTACATGGGACAGTCCCTGGTGGGGCGTGATCATGGGCATCGAGCATCAGCGCATTCATCTGGAAACCTCCGCCGTGCTGATCCGCCAACTGCCCCTGGACAAGCTGCGGCCGCTTGACTTTTGGAAGGCTTGTCCCGAGACTGGAGAGGCGCCTCAAAACGAACTTCTGCCGGTGTCCGGAGGCAAGGTGCGCCTGGGACGCGACGACAGCGATCCCTGGTACGGCTGGGACAACGAATATGGCTCCGCGACCTTTACAATAGAGCCTTTCAAGGCTGCCAAACATCTGGTCTCCAATGCCGAATTTCTGGAGTTCATCGCAGCCGGCGGCTACCAGACCCAGGAATTCTGGACCGAGGAAGGCTGGTCCTGGCTGGATTTCGAACAGGCCACCATGCCGCGTTTTTGGAGTAAGGACGCCGAGGGCTACAAACTGCGCCTGATGGCCAGCGAAATACCCCTGCCCTGGAACTGGCCGGTGGAATGCAACTATCTGGAAGCCAAAGCTTTCTGCAACTGGAAAGCGCTCCAGACGGGTCAGCCCATCCGCCTGCCCAGTGAAGAGGAATGGATGCTGCTCCGGGACACTTATGTGAAAACCGACCAGCCGCTCTGGGACAGGGCTCCGGGCAATATCAACCTGGAATGGTGGGCGTCCTCCTGTCCGGTGGACCGCTTCGCCTTTGGCGACTTTTACGATATCATCGGCAACGTCTGGCAGTGGACAGAAACTCCGATCTATGCCTATCCCGGCTTCAAAATCCATCCGATTTACGTCGACTTTTCCGTGCCGACCTTTGATGGGAGGCACAACCTCATTAAAGGCGGTTCCTGGATTTCCACCGGCAACGAGGCGCTGCGCAATTCCCGTTACGCCTTCCGCCGCCATTTCTACCAGCACGCCGGCTTCCGCTACATCGAAAGCGCCGCGCCGCTGGTTGAACACGACGAACCGCATGAGACCGATCCCGCGATAATCCCCTGGTGCGACGCCAATTGGGGAGAAAATCCCCTCGGCGGAGACAACTTCGGCACGCGCCTGGTGGAGGCTCTGAAACCATGGATATCAGATTTGGAAGGGAAAAAAGCTTTGCACATGGGCTGCAAGACCGGACGCGCAACTTTCGAACTGGCAAGGGTTTTCACCTCTGTGACCGGGGTGGATTTCACCACCAGGCTGATTCGTCTGGCCATCCAGATGCAGGAAAAAGGTTATATCCGCTACGTGCGCAACGACGAAGGCGAGATTCAAAGCTATGTGGAGAAGTCACTTGCGGATTTCGGCCTGGAGGATTCCGCCGCGCGGGTGGAATTTTGGCAGGCTGATGTTTCCAACCTCATGGCCAAGTTCAGCGGCTACGATTTCATTTTGGCGGAGAACGCCGTAGAAGGCGCCATCAACCCTGTCCGCTGGTTGCGGGACATCCATAAGCGTCTCAACTCCAAGGGATTACTGGTTATTGTCGATGGCTATGCCTGGGATTCTGAAATCACCCGCAGCGAAGACCGGATCGGCGGATTCCGCAAGGACGGAGAGCCTTTCCACACTTTTGAGGGGATCAAAGAAGCCCTGGAACCGGAATTCGAACTGATCGGGACACCGGAGGAACTTTGGCAGACCCTGCGGAGCGAAGAACGCCGCCACCTGCTCAAGAAAGTGCAGCTTAGTATCTGGAGGAAGAGGGATTAGATGCGCCGCGCCGGGATCTTGCTATTGTTGCTGAGCAGCTCATTGTGGCTGAACGCGGAACTCATCCAGATCGGCAACGGCACGCTTGTCAACCAGAGTCTGCCGATCGAGTCCTTCCGCCATTACAGCTATTCGCAGCAGCTCTACGAATCCGGCCAGATCAACAGTGCCGGCAGCATCAGTTCCGTCGCCTTTCAATATAGCGTTGTCAGTTGGAATTTCCTGGCTAACAACGCCGCCTGGAAAGTGTATCTGGGGCACAGTTCCCGAAACAGCCTGGCCAACTGGGTTCCCGCCGACAGCCTGAGCCTGGTTTTTGACGGAACCCTGGCGCTGGAAGATTTCTCCGGAGGCCTGCCTGGACAGGGTTGGCTGACAATCACTTGCGCCAATCCCTTTTTCTTCAACGGGATGGAAAACCTGATTGTGGCGGTGGACGAAAACTCGCCCCTGGGCGGCAGTACCTCGGATGAGTTTCTCTGCACTCCGGATGCTGAAGTGAGGGGTATCGTTTTCACCAGCAACGACGTCAATCCCGATCCTGACGAACCTCCACCCCCGCCGGTGCCGGGCTTTTTCTACGCCCGCAACGCGTATCCCAATCTTCGGCTGGAAATAGTTTCCTACAGTTTGGTGCCATGGCAGCCCCAGCCAACAGATCAGGCGGCTGGAGTGCCGATCAATACCAGTTTCCAGTGGCAGAGCGATGCCTCCGGTTTCGATCTCTATCTGGGCGACAGTCCGCAAACGTTGGAACTTGTGGGACAGAATCTCAGCGAAACACAGTGGGGCCCTCCGCAGCCTTTTGAGATGTTTTCAAACTACCATTGGCAGGTGCTGGCCCAGGGCGACGGAGAAAGTCATCCCGGGCCTGTCTGGAGTTTCACCACTGCCGGCGAAGGGATCGGCGCGCCCCAAAACCTGAGTGCGTATTACGTTACGGACCACGTGCAAATGTATTGGGAAGCGCCGCAGGAAGGCAATCCGGTGCTTTACCGTATCATCCGCAACGGCGTGTCCCTGGCCGCCACTTCGCTCGCGAGTTATCAGGATTTCGAGGTGTCCTCCGGGCAGGTTTTATACTATTATATCCTGGCCCAAAACCACCTGGGCGAAATTTCCGGGCCTTCAAACAATGCCTCAGTGCATATTCCGGAACTGATCCAGGACCTGATCCTCAGTGAGGACTTCGAAGCTTGCCTGCCATTCTCCCAGACTGTTCCCGGCTGGCAAAACCTCGATCTGGACGGCTCGGCTACTCTGGAGTGGGGTGAAACACAGTTCCCAGGTTTGGGCGCTCCCCTGGCGTGGCTTGTTTTCGCCCCGCAGCAGACAGTTCCTCCGCTAACTGGCATCGGCGCCCACAGCGGGATAAATATGCTCGCTTCTGTGGCCGGCTTTCCCCCGCCCAACAACGATTGGCTGATCTCCCCGCGGATGCAGCTCGGCAACGCCCCCAGTTTGTCCTTCTGGGCGCGGTCCCATACAGCGGATTACGGCTTGGAGCGTTTGCGGGTTTTAATCTCGGCCCCCGGGAGCGATCCGGCAGACTTTATCGCGCTCCACGCCGGGAATTGGATCCAGGTTCCGGCAGAGTGGACCCAATACAGTTTCAATCTGTCCGCCTGGCAGGGCCAGAGTGTTTGCCTGGCCTTCAACTGCGTTTCATGGGATGCCAAGGCTCTCTATCTGGACGATGTCACAATCGTGGGAGAAGGTGGCTATGTGCCTGTGGATGATGACATTGCGGTGGATTCAGGTTTCTGCGTTTATCCCAATCCCGCCAGCGGCGTTTTCACGGTGGAACAGCCCTCCAAAGCGCCTTTTGACCTTGCCATCTATGACCTCCGCGGCCGCAAGCTCTTTACAGCCAAGGACTTGAAAGGCTTCCACAGCGCGGAACATGCTTTGCGTCTGGCTCCGGGAATCTATTTCCTGAAGCTGGAATCGAGCGGAAAAAGCCAGCTCCGGCGTCTGGCCATCCTCAGATGAAACAATACATCAAGCCCGACGTGGATGACTTTCTGGAGGGTCTGCTCCGGGACAGGAAATTCAGCGAGAATATTGTCGCAAGGCAGTCGCTGGAACCGGTGGAGGCCAGTTGGGCGGATTTTCCTTCCCAGACCAGGCCGGAACTGCTCGCGTTGCTGAGCGCCATGGGCATCAGGCAACTCTTTGCCCATCAGCGGGAAGCAATAGACGCCGCCCTGAACGGCGAAAATCTGGTCTTGAGTACCGGCGTGGCCAGCGGCAAAAGTCTTTGCTATCAATTTCCCATCCTGCAGGAGCATCTGCTCAACCCGGCCAGCCGCACTCTATTGCTGTTTCCCACCAAGGCTTTGGCCCAGGATCAGACGCAAAAAATGCAATCTTTCGCGGAGGAACTCAGCCGCCAGGCGCCCAAGTCCCCCAAACTCAGTTGCGGTATATACGACGGCGACACTCCTTCCGAAACCCGGCGCCGGATCCGCAACCAGGGCCAGCTGGTTTTTTCCAACCCGGATATGCTGCATCTGGGAATACTGCCAAATCACACGCTCTGGAGCGCCTTTTTTGCCAATCTCCGCTGGGTGGTGATCGATGAAGTGCACATTTACCGGGGGGTTTTTGGCTCGCATTGCGCCAATGTCCTGCGCCGCCTGAGGAGGATTTGCGCCCTTTACGGCTCCCGGCCTCAATTCATCTGCACTTCCGCCACGGTTGCCAACGCCCGCGAACTGGCCGAAGAATTGCTGGAAAGTCAGGTCCGCCTGAGGGAACAGCACGCCTCTCCCCACGGCCGGCGGGAATTTCTGATCGTCAATCCTCCCATCGTTGACGCCGCTCTGGGCATCCGGCGCAGCGCCATGCTGGAATCCACCCATCTCGCCAAACGCTGGCTCTACGGGCGCGGACAGGCCATCATCTTTTGCGGGCCCCGGCGCAGCGTGGAGATTCTCTACCTCTATCTGATGGCGGAAAGCGCCTTCAAAGACAGGGTGCGCAGTTACCGCAGCGGCTATCTGGCCGCCAACCGCCGCGAGATCGAAAAGGAATTGCGCGAGGGCTCCATCGGCCTGGTGGTCTCCACCAACGCGCTGGAACTGGGAATCGATATCGGCGGGCTGGACGCCGTCTTCCTGAACAACTATCCGGGCACCATTTCCGCCACCCGTCAACAAGCCGGAAGAGCTGGCCGCAAGGGGAACATGGCGCTCGCCATCCTCGTGGCGGGAGCCAACCCGCTGGATCAATATATCTGCCAGAATCCGGGCTACCTCTTCGACAACAATCCCGAACACGCCCTCATTTCGCCGGATCACCGCGAGATACTCCAAAGCCAGCTGCTCTGCGCCATCCACGACCTTGCCATATTGGATAGCGAAGGCTTTGGTAACCTGAGGCCCGAACACATTTTCCCCCACTTGGAAGTGCTGGTGCAGGAAGGCAAAGCGCGCAAGGCCGGACGCCGCTACATCGGCATTCCGGATGCCTATCCCGCTTCTGAGGTCTCTCTGCGCAACATCTCGGACCAGGTGCAGATTTTCAACGGCGATGAACTCATCAGCTGGGTTGACGGCGCCAGCGCTTTGTGGATGGTGCATCCAGGCGCGATCTATCTGGATAAGGGCGACACCTGGATCGTCACGGATTTGAACCTGGAACAGCGCAAGGCGATGATTGAACCGACGGAGGTGAACTACTTCACCCAAACCACCCGGAGCACCGAGATCAGCGTCGATGCGTTGATGAACCGCCAGACGGTCTGCGGCGCCGATAAGTATCTGGGCCAGGTGACGGTTACCACCACCATCACCGGCTTCAAAAAACTCAAATTCTACACCCAGGAAATCATCGGCCGCGAGCCGCTCGATTTGCCTCCCACGCCTCTGCAAACCGTGGCATGGTGGATCGGACTCAGCGAAAAGACCGTCGCCCGGGTCAAAGCCCAGGGACTCTGGAACATCGAGCCCAACGATTATGGAAAGGGCTGGGGAACGATCTCCGTCGCCGTGCGCAAGCGCGACAACCACCTCTGCCAGCACTGCGGCCTGGCCGAAACCGAAGAAGCCCACCATGTCCACCACATCGTCCCCTTCCGCAAATTCGCCACCGCGGAGGAGGCAAACGCCGCCACCAATCTGGTGACCCTTTGTCCCCGCTGCCACCGCCTCGCGGAACAGAATGTGCAAATGCAGAGCGGCATTTCCGCCCTCGGCTACCTCTTGGTGAACCTGGCCCCCTTCTTCGTGATGTGCGACCGCAAGGACCTCGACGTCTTCTCTGAGGACAGGTCTCCCCTCGCCGGAGCCCGCCCTGTAATCCTCATCTACGACAACATCTCCGGCGGAATTGGACTTTCCCGCAAACTTTTCGACCTCCACGCGCAGGTCCTCAGCGCCGCGCTGGATCTGGTGTCCAAATGCCCCTGTCAGGACGGCTGCCCCACATGCGTGGGCCCCGTGGCGGAATACGGCGCCGGAGCCAAAGAACACGCCATTGCCATCCTGAAAGAACTGGTGGAAGGTTCCGAAAAACCGAGCGACCCAGCTTAAGGAACAGAGATGAAAACTCTCGGCTTCTCAAGTCTCTCTCCGAGCAGAACTAATGCGCGCCAGCAAAAAGCCGATGCTTGAAATCCAGCGTGATCCCTACGACCCCTTCGTGCCTGATGGAGCCAGGGTTATGGTTTTGGGCAGCACCCCGCCGGGAAGGTTCTGTGCGGAAGGAATCAAGCCTCTTAAAGAAAGGGATCTGGACTACTATTACGGCAGTTGCGACCGCAGCTACAATCTCTTTTGGGAGGTCCTGTTCCGGGTGCTTGACCCGTCCGGCCTGCCAGAGCTAACCCGGATCCGGAGCCTGAGCAGCGCGCGTGAACATAGAACCTTTGTTCAGCGCGATTTCCTGCAAACATGGCTGGCCAATCAGGGCTTGGGTATTATGGACATCCTGGAACGCTTCGAACGGCGCGATGGCAGCGGCGCCGACTCTAAATTGCGTCCGCTGGAGTTCGCCCCCTTGCTGGAAGTTCTGGCCGCTCATTCGTATGTGGAAGCGATCTGCTGCACCAGCCAAAGCCGGGTCTGTGAATGGCTGAGACAATATCTGGAGGTTCATCAGATAGTTTTGGAGACCGAGACAGAGGGCTACAGCTTCACCCTGCCGGGCAATCAGACTAAAGCCGAACCGCCTCGCAGAATCATGGCGATGGGGCTTCCCTCACCTTCTCCCATCGGCAGAATCAGATTTCCCAACCATCAGGCCTGGCTGGAACATCTGGTCGCTGAATACCGCCGGATTTTCGCTTTGGCCGGATTGGCGCAAGATAATGCTTGACAAGGCGTCACAGAAAGGAAATTTCGCCTTATTAAGTAGCCTCAGCGGACTGAGCTTGAGCTTGGACCGGGTTTCTGAGCGAAAAAGAGGTTTTACCATGAAGCGATTATCCTTACTGATTCTGCCGGTTGTGGCTCTCATGTTTTTGGCCGCCTGCGATTCCGGCGGCAATTTCCGGGTTATAAACCAAACCTCATATCCCATCTATGTTACGATGGGGGATGAGGAAGAACTGGCCATCCCTGGCGGAGGCGAGCACAGCTTTGCCGTCGAAACCGAAAAACAGCACTTTTTGAACCCCAATGTAAGAGTGAGTGTGCCCATACGGCTGCGGGGAGAAACCTATCAGCTTTACGATGCGGAGGGCGAAACCTTCGTGGACACGACCAGTGTCGTGATCAAGGTGGGCGAGACCACCAACGCTTTTATCAGTCCCAACCGCGCCAGCTTCAAGGTGGTGAACAACAGCAGCCACGGAGTCACCCGCGTGGACCTCTACAAACACAATTTCATCGGCGTGGTCGCTTCCTTCCAGTTGGGGAACATCGCTCCCGGGAAATTCGACTTTTTACCGGTGGAATATGCCACCAACAGCAACAATTTCTACTACTATGCCACGGTTCAGATGGATGACGGCACCGTTTACAATTATGGCGACCCGACCAACATCCTCGAACTTGACCACCAGTTTCTTATCACCCTCACCGATCCTAAATAAAGGAGCCACAGGCAAATGAAATTTTCAGCCAAAATCATCATCGCCCTCTTCCTGACAGCGCTGCTGGCCGGGCTTGGAGCCCAACCGGCGGAACTGCGCCAGATCCCCTTACAGCAAGATTCTGCCTTGCTTTCCGGCGAACTGGCCAACGGCCTGCGCTATTACATCAGCCGCAATTCCAAACCCGCCAACCTCGCCGAAATGCGTCTCTATGTGGATGTTGGCTCCGTGAACGAAGACGAGGACCAGCGCGGACTGGCTCACTTCACCGAGCACATGGCCTTCAACGGCACCGTCAATTTTGAGAAAGCAGAGGTGGTGAATTACCTTTCCTCGATCGGCATGGGCTATTACAATGGCCTGAACGCCATGACCAGCTACGATTTCACGGTCTTCACCCTGAAAATTCCCACCGACGACAGCGCCAAACTCAACCAGGGCATGCTGATTTTGTCGGACATGGCCCACCAACTGAGTTTCGATGCCGACGAGATTGAACGCGAACGCGGCGTCATCACCGAGGAATGGAGACTGGGTCAGGATGCGGGAAGCCGCGTCCGGGACGCCCAGAACGCCGTGTTCCTCGAAGGTTCCCGCTATGCGGAACGCTCGCCCATCGGGCTTTACGAAGTGATAAACGGATTTGAACACGACACCATCAAGCGTTTTTATCACGACTGGTACCGTCCGGACCTCCAAACCGTGATCATCGTGGGCGATTTTGAGCCCCAGGACATGCTAACTTTGGTGGAGCAATATTTCGGCGCCATCCCCAAGCGGGAAAACCCCCGTCCCCGCGAAGCTTTTGACGTCCCCGAAAACCTTAGCCCCAAAGCTATTGTGACCACAGATCCCGAGTATCCGAACAACATCCTGCAGGTAATGTGGAAAAAGGATGTCCAGCGGGTCGCCAATTTCGGCGAGTTCTACGATGAGCTGAAAAACAACCTGTTTTACACCATGCTGAACAACCGCCTGGAAGAACACAGCAAATCGCCCCATCCGCCCTATTCCTTCGCCGCCGCCTTCGAATATCCGCTGTTGCGCACGATGTCTGCGGCAGCGATGTTTGCGATGTACACCCAAGGCGGATCCGAAGAGGCTTTGCAGACCATGCTCACCGAGGCGGAGCGGGTGCAGCGCTACGGATTTTTGCCCAGCGAATTTGACAGAGCCAAGATTGATGTTCTGCGCAGTGCGGAACAGGCTGTGGCGCAAAAAGATACCAACGAATCAGGCGACCTCGCCTGGGAGCTGGTGAGCGCCGTTTCCAACCATAATGTTGTAACCAGCCCGGAATTCAGGGAGCTGCTCACTCAGCAGCTGATCGACCTCATCACCCTGGAGGAAGTCAACGCCGAAGTTCAGACCCTCATCTCGGATAAGAACATGTTTATCAGCGTCTCCGGTCCGGAAAAAGAAGGCCTGTCCTATCCTTCGGAGGAGCGTCTGCTGGAAATCGCCCGAGCCGTGAATAGCTCCGAAATCGCCTCTTATGAGGACAAAGTTGTCAATGAACCGATCATGGAAAACCTTCCGGAGCCCGTGGCAATTGTCCGCGAAGAACTTGATTCGCAGAGCAATGTGAATATCTGGACCCTCGCCAATGGTATCAAAGTCTATGCCAAACGCACCGATTTCAAGAACGACGAAGTGCTTCTGAAGGCCGTCAGCCGGGGCGGCTACACCCGCTATCCGGTCTCTGATCTTCCCGCCGCCGCGCTGCTGCCTGGCTTCGTCGGGGAAGCCGGTTTTGGCAGTTTCAGCTCCACTTCGCTGCGCAAAGCCACCGCCGGAAAGGTTGCCCAGGCCTCGCTCGGTTTAGGAAATTACAGTGAAAGCGTGAGCGCTTCCTGCTCACCCAAGGATATGGAACTGATGTTCCAGATGCTCTATCAATACAGCACCAATCCGCGTTTTGACGCCCAGGACTACGCTTCTTACATCCAGCGAACCAAAACTTATTACCAAAACCGCAACCTGGAACCGATGAACGTCTTCCTCGCCAGAATGTCCCGGGAACTTTACGACAACCATCCTTACTATATGGACCTGTCGGAAGTGGATTTGGACGCCGTCTCCCTCGGCTCCATAGAGGCAATCTTCCGTGACCGCTTTGCGGATTTCTCCGACTTCAGTTTCATCGTTATCGGCGCCTTTGACGAAGCTCAGCTGAAACAATATTGCCAGACCTATCTGGGCAACCTGCCCACCCTCAAGCGCGACGACACTCCGGTGGATCCCGGCCTTGACACCTTCAGCGGCATCCGTGAGGTCCGCTTTCGTAAAGGCTCCAGCGACCGCGCTTTCGCCGCCCATTTCACCAGCGGAGATTATCAATACAGCCTGCAAAACCAGGTGGATATGGACGCCCTGGAATATGTTATGAACGAAAAACTGCGCGAGAACATCCGCGAGGAACTCAGCGGCGTCTATGTCATTCAGGCTTGGGCCAACATCACCGAATACCCCAAATCATCTTACGTTCTGGGCTCCTTCATGGGCTGCTCGCCGGCTCGGGTGGATGAGCTCAATGCCGCCATCTTCACCACCCTGGACAGCTTGAAGGCCGGCAATCTCGAGGAAAAATACGTCACCGCCACCCGGGAAACCTTCAAGCAGCAATATCAGGAAGATTCCCGTTCCAACCGCTATTGGCTGAACCAAATCTACTCCAGCGTCTGGATGGAACGTCCCCTGACGGAGTTTTTGGAGCTCCCGGCCTGCTACGACCGCCTCAGCCGCGAACGCATCATCGCCGCCGCCCGTCAATATCTGAACTTTGAGACCAACAAACTCAGCGTCATCATGCTGCCGGAAAAAGGAGACGAGTAAACGGGTTTTCGATAGGCAGAGATAAAGGCGTCGTCAGCTTTTCCAGAAGGCTCATACTTCGTTTGAGACTCGCGGATTGAGCGACCTGCGTCATACCGGCCAAGGTATGCGTAGCTCTATCTCTGTTTTCGCAACTGTTCCAAACTGAAATGAATCCTCGCTGGGAATTGCGGATTTCGATTACTGGATATCCATCTAAGCCTGCTATTCATAGACTTTTAACAATATCATGCCCAACCGCTCCGGAGGCCCCGGCCCCCGTGAAAATGATTGACACAAACCCGCCTTGATAAAAGTGGGGTTCATTAAATGCTGAATAAAATAAAAAATAGATAGACAAGGAGTTATCCACATGGCTAAGAAGATAAAAGCCACCATGGACGGCAATACCGCCGCGGCTCACGTAGCCTACGCATTTGCCGAAGTGGCAGCCATCTACCCCATCACCCCATCTTCCACGATGGGCGAACTCGCCGACGCCTGGGCCGCGGATGGCCGTAAGAACATTAACGGCACCACGGTGGACGTGATCGAACTGCAATCCGAGGCCGGTGCCGCTGGCGCTGTCCACGGAGCCCTTTCCGTCGGTGCCGTCACCACCACCTTCACCGCCTCTCAGGGCCTGATGCTGATGCTGCCGAACATGCACAAGATCGCCGGCGAAATGCTGCCCACAGTTTTCTACGTGACAGCGCGTTCCCTCGCCGCCCAATCGCTCTCCATCTTTGGCGACCATTCCGACGTAATGAGCGCCCGCAACACAGGCTGGGCGCTGCTTGCCGCCAACAGCGTGCAGGAAGTGATGGATCTCGGTCTGGTGGCGCAGCTTGCCACGATGAAGACCTCGATTCCCTTCCTGATCTTCTTCGACGGCTTCCGCACCTCTCACGAACTGCAGAAAGTGGAAGTGATCGATTACGAAACCATGGCTGAACTCAGCGACCCCTCTTTGGTCGAGGCTTTCCGCCTGCGCGCCCTCAATCCGGAACACCCGCAGGTCAAGGTTGGCCAGCACGCGCCGGATGTCTATTTCCAGGGCCGCGAAACCAGCAACCAGCATTATCTGGACGCCCCCGGCATTATCGCCGCAACGATGGACGCCGTGGGTGCCAAAATCGGCCGCAGCTACAAGCTCTTTGATTATGTGGGCCACCCCGAAGCCGAACACATCACCGTTGCCATGGGCAGCGGCTGCGAGACCATCGAGGAAGCCATCCTCTGCCTCAACGAAAAACGCGGGATGAAGCTGGGCCTGGTCAAGGTCCGTGCCTACCGCCCCTTCAGCGTTGAAAGCTTCCTCGCCGCGATTCCCGCCAGCGTGAAAAACATCGCCGTGCTCGACCGCACCAAGGAACCCGGCTCCATCGGCGAACCGCTTTATCTCGACGTCGTTTCCGCCCTCAAGGACCGCCCCGACACCTTCATCATCGGCGGCCGCTATGGCCTTTCCAGCAAGGAATTCACCCCCACCATGGTGCTCGCGGTTTACAAGCACCTGATGGCGAAAGGTTTCCACGGCTTCACGGTGGGCATCGACGACGACGTTACCCATCTCAGCCTGCCTCTGGACGAAGCCATCGACACCGTTCCCGCCGGCACCATCGACTGCAAATTCTGGGGCCTGGGCTCCGACGGCACCGTGGGCGCCAACAAAAACAGCATCAAGATCATCGGCGACAACACCGACCTCTTTGTGCAGGGCTATTTCCAATACGACTCCAAAAAGAGCGGCGGCATCACCCGCAGCCACCTCCGCTTCCGCGAAACCCCCATCCACAGCCAGTATCTGG
>CAXYWN010000015.1:0-17016 GCA_964292625.1 uncultured bacterium | reverse complement strand
GCAAAAGTGACGTATTGACCCAGCGGATCCCGGGAGGCAAAGAGTTCGGTGGCTGTCGTGCTGCCCAGCACCGCCACATTGTTGTGATTGTCTATATCCAGGGTGTTTATGAAGCGGCCTTTTTCCACCTGCCAGTCCTCGACCTTTTCCATGTCCGGGAAAACTCCCAGCAGATTGCAGCTATAAGCAATATCGCCAAAGATGATTTCCTGGGGCTTAAGCTGGGTCTGAGGATTGAATGATTCCACTTTGGGCAGCAGAGAGCGGATCTGGCTGATCTCACGCAGGGTGAAACTCTGTTCTCCGCCACGGCTGAGATCGTAAGCCCAGTTTCGCCGGACCTCAATCTTGGTGAGGCCTCCGCGCTCGCCCATCCAGTCCAGAGTGGATTTATTCATGCCGTTCACGATGGCGAGAACCACCATGATGCTCATCACTCCTAGGATGATGCCTATAATTGTTACGATGCTGCGCACCTTGCGCGTGAGGATGTCCGCCAGTCCAATGGAAAGTGATTCAGGCAGTGAAATTGCCATCTTCGATCTTACCGTCCATAATGCGGATGATGCGGTTTGCCCTCTGAGCCACAGCTTTGTCGTGAGTAACGATGATCACGGTGTTGCCTTGAGCGTGCAGATTGCCAAAGATTTCCAGGATATCGCCGCCGGCCTGCGAGTCCAGATTTCCGGTAGGTTCGTCCGCAAGGAGGATCGCCGGATCGTTGGCGATCGCACGGGCGATGGCGACGCGCTGTCTCTGTCCTCCGGAAAGCTCGGCTGGCTTATGTTTGAGCCTGTCGCTCAGGCCGACACTTTCCAATATCTCCCGCGCCTTCAGATTGCGCTGGCGGGGGCTGGTACCGGCATACATCAAAGGTAACTCAATATTTTTTAAAACATTCAGGTGCGGAAGCAGATTGAAAGACTGAAAAACGAAGCCGATCTTGCGGTTGCGTATGACTGCCAGCTCGTTTTTATCCATCTCGCTGACCAGAACTCCGTCCAGATGATACTCTCCCTCCGTGGGCGAATCCAGACAGCCGATAATGTGCATCAGCGTGCTTTTGCCAGAGCCGGAAGGACCCATTATGGCAACGAACTCCCCCTCCTCGATGCTTATGTCCACTCCGTTCAGGGCGCGGACCTTGACCTTGCCCAGGCTGTAATCCTTAATCAGGTTTTTCGTGCAGATAATCATATTATTCCACTCATTTAAGCCACAAATCCACATAACGTCAAAATGTCAATCAGAAAAAGCCCGGTGGGTGGACTCAGCTGCCTGGACAGGCTGTTTTTTCTTGCCAGAACCTATTTTCAGGCTACTATATCGGGACGGCATTATATAAAAATCAAAGGAGAAATAATGGAAAACGAGAAAAAGGGAATTCCACTATTGGGTGACATGTTTCCCCAAATGAAAGTTCAAACAACCCGCGGTGTGATGAACCTGCCTGATGATATGAAGGGCAAATGGTTCGTTCTGTTCAGCCATCCGGCTGATTTCACCCCCGTCTGCACCACAGAGTTTGTGGCCTTCCAGCAACGCTACGAGAAATTCAAAGCCCTCAACTGCGAACTGGTGGGAATGAGCGTTGACCAAGTCTTCGCGCACATCAAATGGGAAGAGTGGATCAAGGAAAATCTTGGTGTCGAGATCCAATTCCCGATTATTGCAGACACCGGTGCAGTGGCCGAGAAGCTTGGCCTCATCCATCCCGGCAAAGACACCAACACGGTGCGCGCAGTGTTCATTGTCGATGCCGATGGCCTCATCCGCATCATGCTGTATTATCCGCAGGAACTTGGCCGCAATATGGACGAGATCCTCCGGGCCGTGGAAGCCATGCAGGTGGCTGACAAGAACAAGGTTGCCATGCCGGCCAACTGGCCCAAGGGCGAACTGTTCGGAGACCACGTCATCATGCCGCCGCCCAAAGATGTTGACAGTGCCCAAAAGAGATTGGAAGGAGCCAAATCCGGCGATTATGAATGCCTGGATTGGTGGCTCTGCCACAAGAAACTTAAATAGTTTCCTCTGTATCAATATATCCATCCCGTCTTTCTGTAAGGAGAGGCGGGATTCTTTTTGGCTCTCTTGCAGACAGAGCGGATAAGAGGCCAGAACAGGGATAGTTGCTACCTTTCTTATAGGTCTCCCGCTTCCAATTCGTGCCCCATTAACTTCCCCTGGCAGCAAGGAGAACTTAATGAGAGGCAATTCAGGGGCGAATGAGTTAAGCTCAAGAGCCAAATAAGCTTGGCGATATTCAGGTAGATTTACCCCACTTAGTTTGCAATGAGCCTTCTTTTTGTATCAACCTGGCAGGCAGTAGCTTCATAATACATTCGCGAAAAAAGTCCCGGTTTTAGTCGGCGCCAATGCCTGTGAGGTGATACTTATGAAGAAATTGGATTAGGACGCTAGTCCCAAGCAAACAGACAGAATACGCCTGTAATAGCGAGAAATTCAGCCAGCAAAAAAGCAGTTGACAGATATGCCTCCGCCGAAATCCTGACCTAAATTCAAAGCTGATAATAAGGAGCCTGATAAATGAAACAGGGAATACACCCCAAATATGAAGAGGTAACAGTGCGTTGCGCTTGCGGGAATGAGTTCGTAACTCGCTCCACCAAGGGTAACATGCAGGTGGATATCTGCAACGTGTGCCATCCTTTCTACACCGGCAAACAGAAGATCATCGACACTGCCGGCCGCGTGGAAAAATTTAACAAGAAGTACAACGTCAAAGACGAAAAGTAGCCAGCTTCTCAATTTAGCCATTTCAACGCAGCTTCGGGCTGGGGAAATGGCTTTTTTGTATCCTGGATAAGTTTTCGCAAAATAAAAGGTACAACACATGGATAAAAAGAAAGAGATCAGCGTCGGCGGTCAAGCAGTCATCGAAGGCGTAATGATGCGCGGGCCGGATAAATTGGCCACAGCGATCCGCAGGAAAGACGGAACGATAGAGCTATTCCAGCAGAACTTTGAGAGCAAAGCAAAAAAAGGCACCTTCCTGGGCCTGCCTCTCATCAGGGGTTTCGTTTCCCTGATCGAGATGATGGTGATCGGAATGAAAACCATCACCTTGTCTGCCAACCGTGCCGAACTCGACATCAAAGCCGAAGAAGAAGCCCAAGGGAAGAAACAGAAAGAAAAATCCAAGGTCGTGCAACAGGCCGAGAATCTTTTCAGCTATGTGATCGCCTTTGGCCTGGCTTTTGTGCTCTTCGCTTGGTTGCCTTACCGGATCGCAGATTGGATCGGGCTTTCCAAACTGAATTTCTATTTCAATCTGTTTGCCGGGAGCATCCGGATTGTGTTTTTCGTGCTCTACATTTGGCTGATCAGCCGGATGAAAGACATCCACAGATTGTTCCAATACCACGGGGCCGAGCATAAAAACGTGAACGCCTACGAGAAGGAGACTGGGCTGGAAATTGCTTTAATCCAGACCAATACAACGATCCATCCCCGCTGCGGAACCAGCTTTATGTTTTTTGTACTACTGGTTTCGATTCTCCTTTTCTCCGTCACCGATACGATAGTTTCGGTGTTTATCTTGAAAGCCAAGGTCCCCATGGCCTTACGTTTGGGATATCATTTCCTCTTGATACCCTTGGTTTCAGGAATTAGCTATGAAATCCTTAAATTTAGCGGCAAAAACCTGAAGCATCCGATCGTAAAACTGCTCACAGTCCCCGGAATGGCTTTGCAGCGCATTACCACGCAGCCGCCGGACGACAGTATGGTGGAAACAGCGCTGGTGGCGATGAAAGCAGCTTTGGATATGGATTTGGACGGACACAACGTGAGGATGATGCAAGGCTGATATGCTGCCCCGAGAAAAGCTGGAGGGTCTGAAGCAGGAATTGGCAGAGCTGCAGAATACGCTCGCTGACAGATCTGTGCTGAGCGATGCCCGCCACTACAAGCAATTGATGCGCCGCAATAAAGAACTGACAGCCATCTGCGGCGAATGGAACCATTTTCTCCATCTGGAAACTCAGATGCATGGCGTCGAACATTTATTGAATACGGAAACCGACCCCGAAATGGCCGATATGGCCCGCCAGGAACTGGAAAACCTTGAAACTAACATACAGGCTTGTACGCTCAAACTGCGAGAGCTGCTGATCCCCAGCGACCCCAACGACGGCAAGAACGCCATAGTTGAGATCCGTGCCGGTACTGGCGGTGAGGAAGCCGCGCTGTTCGTTGCAGATCTGTATCGGATGTACAGTTATTACGCGGAACAAAAGGGCTGGAAACATCAATTGCTCGCCCTCAATGAAACTGGTTTGGGTGGCTACAAAGAGATCATTTTCATGCTAAGCGGCGATGAGGCATACGGCTTAATGCGCTTTGAAAGCGGAGTTCACCGCGTCCAGCGTATCCCCGTGACAGAATCCGGAGGCAGAATTCACACCTCTGCCGTGAGTGTGGCCGTGCTTCCCGAAGCTGAGGATATCGATATCGAGATTGCCGAAAACGAGCTGCGTATCGACGTTTACAGAAGTTCAGGACATGGCGGCCAAAGCGTTAACACCACTGATTCCGCCGTCCGCATCACCCACATTCCCACGGGGATCGTGGTCACCTGCCAGGATGAAAAATCCCAGATCAAAAACAAGGTCAAAGCGATGAAGGTTATGCGTTCCCGGCTGCTGGACGCGAGAATCAGCAAACAGGAGCAGGAGATCGCCCGTTCGCGCAAAGCCCAGGTGAGCACCGGAGACCGTTCCGCCAAGATTCGCACCTACAATTTTCCCCAATCCCGGGTGACCGACCACAGAATAAACTTGACAAGTTATAACCTGGATTCTTTTTTGGTAGGTAATATCGATGAATTTGTCCAGGTGCTGCGGATTGCCTGGCGCAACGAAAAGGTCAATGAATAGTTTGTCTTTGTCTGAAATAATAATCTGGACCCTGGTCTTTCTGATCCTGTTGGCATTGTTATTCCTATTTGCCGGATTTGAGACTGGCGTTATCTCCATCGACCAGATGGAATTGGAAAAGAAAGCCAGAAAGAGCGGATCCGCCGCCAAGATACTGGCTGGTGTGCGCCAGCAGGATAAATGGCTGGGCACCACCCTGCTGGGAAACAACATCATCAGCGTGCTGATCGCGACTCTTTCCACTTATATCGTTCATGAAACGGGGATATTCAACGCTGAATACACCCCCCTGGTGGTGGGCACCGTCGTCCTCATCTTTGGAGAGGTGGTTCCCAAAGCCCTGTTCCGCGACAAAGCCGACACAATGGTCCCGGCCTTCTATTCCACAATGAGTTTCTTCTACCTGTTGTTGAAACCGCTGGTGTTGGGCGTTTCCTGGCTGAACTCCAAGCTGCGCAAATGGCTCAAGATTACTGAGGGCAACGATTTTAATTATCTCACCAAAGACGACCTCACCTACCTGCTTTCGCTCACCGAGGCCGATGAAGCAGACGAGCCGCAGATGGAGATGATTGAGGACGCTCTGGATTTTACAGAACAGGTGGCCCGCAATGTGATGGTTCCGCGCACAGATTTGATCGCCATCCCTGAAACCGCCACCGCAGCCGAAGCCATCGAGATTGCCAGGAAAGAAGGGTTTACCCGTTATCCTGTCTATGGCAAAGACCTGGATGACATCAAAGGCATCTTGATTATCTATGAAGTCCTCAAGCGCGAATATACGCCGGATACCCTGGTCAGCAAGCTGATCCACGAGCCTTTCTTCACTCCGGAAAACACCGATCTGGACGTGCTGCTCCGCGAAATGCAGAAACACCGCCGCAGTATTGCCATCGTGGTCGATGCCTATGGCGGAACCTCCGGAATTGTGACCATGGAAGACATCCTGGAGGAGATCTTTGGAGATATCGCCGACGAGTATGACGAGGCAGAGGAAATCCCGGATGTGGAACAGGTTTCCCCAAACACCTGGCTGGTCCAGGCAGACACCGAGATCGACCGCCTGGCTGATGAATATGGGATCGCTCTTCCCGAAGGCGATTTTGAAACCGTCGCCGGATTGATTCTGGACAAGCTGGCCCGCATCCCTCATCAGGGCCAGATCGTGAATGTAGACCCCTACCGCATTCAGATCCTCCAGGCCACGGACAAGAAAATAATCAAGGTTAAAATACATAAAACCAGTACAAGAGGTGAATTATGAAACTGATGGAATGCGTCCCCAACTTCAGCGAAGGCAGGGACATAAAAGTCCTGGACGCGATCGCTGCCGCCATGCGCACCGTGAAAAATGCCGTATTGCTCGACGTTGACCCGGGCGCGGACACTAACCGCACTGTTTTCACCCTGGCTGGAGAGCCAGAAGCCGTCGTGGAAGCCGCTTTCCAAGCCATTAAAAAAGCCGCGGAGCTCATCGATATGAGCAAACACCACGGCGAACACCCCCGCATGGGTGCGACCGACGTCTGTCCCTTCATTCCGATCTCCGGATTGACGATGGACGAATGCGCGGAATACGCCCGTAAGCTGGGCAAGAGAGTCGGCGACGAACTTGGCATCCCTGTCTATCTCTATGAACACGCGGCCACCAAAGAGGAATGGAAAAACCTGGCAAACGTGCGTTCCGGAGAATATGAGGCCCTTGCTGAAAAAGCCAAGGATCCGGTCTGGAAACCAGATTTTGGCCCCCACGCCTTTAACCCCCGCTCCGGAGCCACCGCCATCAGCGCCCGCGAATTCCTGATTGCCTACAATATTAATCTCAATACCCGCGATAAAAAGAAAGCCCACCAACTGGCCATGACCATCCGCGAAAGCGGCAAAGCCTCCCGGGACGACGCGGGCAAGCTGATCAGGGACGAAAAAGGAAACAAGGTGATCATCCCCGGCCTTTTCACCCACTGCAAGGCCGTCGGCTGGTATATCGACAGTTATAACCGCGCTCAGATTAGCATCAATCTAACCAATTATAAGATTACGCCGCCCCATCTGGTTTTGGAAAAGGTGCGCGAACTCGCTGCGGAAATGGGCATTCAGGTAACCGGCAGCGAATTGGTGGGACTAATTCCCAAAGCCGCGCTGCTTGAATCTGGAAAGTATTATCTACTACGGATGAACGAAAGCACAGGCATCCCCGAACGTATGATTATGGAAACCGCGATCCAGTCGATGGGTCTGGCGGAACTGGGTCCATTTGATCTGGACAAGAAAGTTATAGAATATGCCATTGCCAGCCCCGACAGCCTCTGCTCGCTGAGCCTGGAATCCTTTGCCGATCTATTATCTACCGATTCACCCGCTCCCGGCGGAGGCAGTGTCGCCGCTCTCTGCGTTGCCCTTTCTGGGGCGTTATCCTCAATGGTATCAAACCTCACAATCGATAAAAAGGGCTACGAACCCGTTCAGAAAATTGTGCGTGAATTCGCCCCCCGCGGCCAGGAGCTCAAGCTGCAGGCCCTGCAATGTATCGACAGTGATACTGACGCCTTCACCGCCTTGATGGAGGCAATGCGCCTGCCCAAGAAGACAGCTGAGGAGATCGCCATCAGAAATATAGAGCTTGAAAAAACCACCCAACAGGCGATCCTGGTGCCGTTTAAGACCCTCGAACTGGCTTGGGACGCCGTGCAACTGGCAGATCAGGTGGCAGATGTCGGCAACATCAACGCCCTCTCTGATGCCGGTGTGGCTGCTCTTACGGCTCTTAGCGCCGCCAAAGCAGCGGAATATAACATCCTGACCAACCTCTCCGGCAGTTCTGACGAATCTTTCAAGGCCGATATCAGGCCCCGCACAGAGGACTTCGTCCACAAATGCCAGAACCTCGCCGATGCTATCGAAGCCAAGATCCGCGCCCGGCTCTAATCGTCTCGTCAATGCAGGCGTTTACTGCCATCATGGCTGAAAAACCTACTGAGCACTGATGCTTACAATGTTGTCCATTTTATACGCCGTCCTGGTTGTGCTGAATATCCTCGACGGCGTTTCCACCTGGAAAGTGGTGAAACCCAACCACTATCACCGTGAACGCAACCCCGTGGCCCGCTGGATGTTCACCAAACTCGGTATCACCCGGGGAATCATCCTCGCTGAGATTCTGTGGATCGGCTTCATCAGCGGCATCTTCTTTCTGCTGGCCAGGCATCCCATCCTGGATACCGCTTTACTGGTTCTGCTTGGCGTTGGGGTGCTGAGCTTCTTTATTGTTGTCAGCGGAAATTTCCGCGCTTGGCGCAGGATCCGGCAGCGGGAAGACCTGCTTGCGGCCAAACCATCTGATAAGGAAAACGATTATGAACGCACTTGAACGAATCCTCAACCAAGTCCCGGTTTTAGCGGGACAATTCGGGATCTTTGTGATCCTCAATATCCTCGATGGCCACTCCACCTGGAAGGTCATCCAGCCCGATCACTTCCACCGTGAACGCAACCCCATTGCCCGTTGGGCCTTTCGCAAGCTGGGCCTGCCTCGGGGTATCGTGATCTTCAAAGCTTTACTGCTGCTCATTTTGGGCGGCGCCTTCTCTATTTACGCCAAAGAAGAGCCGCGGACCCTGAACGTCACTCTGGGCATCGCCAATCTGGTCTTTTTGGCTGTAGTTATTCACAATTATAGGGTTTATAAAAAGGTGAAGTCTCAGCGTGGGATACACAGGGAGCTATATTCATGAAATATGCCTATATCTTGTTGATCCTCTTCGTCCTGGCCATTCCCATTTTTGCCCAGGTGAACGGAAACCTCCAATACATCGGCGACAAAGCCCTCCTCCACGTTTGGGGAAACCATTATCAACGGGGCTTTGCCCAGGGTTATCTACTCCCGGGACCGACCTTCGAAGTCTTCGACGAGTTTTTCTATATGATGTTCGTTTTTTCCGATCCCGTCCGTTACACTTATCTCTGGAACTATTTTCAAGAGCACTTTGATATCGATCCGCGTCTGGCTGAAGAAGCCCAGGGCCTGATTGCCGGGATCGAGGCTTCCGGAACGAGCCTCTATCACGCTGGATTGCAGAGGGATTTGGACTATGACGATGTACTTTTGGCCAATTCTTTTTTGGACCTGCAACACGTGCGCAACTCTCTGGGCGATGACGATGTAAGTTTCGGCTGTGCCTCTCTATCCAGTTGGGGAGTCTCCACCCAGCAGGACTATCTATTGGCCGGATCTTCCGTTATCACTCGCTGGCTGGATTGGACTCTTTATGATTGTCTGGTCGAAAACCCGCTGCTCGTGGTCCATCATCCGTCCGAGCCAGATGAACAAAAATGGCTGTCCATAACATTCCCCGGCTGGTTGGGAGCGGCTTCCGCCATCTCTGAAACGGGAATCTGGGCATCTTTGAATGTAGGCAGCGACCACTCTGTGGTAAACCAGACGGGTCTTGACCCCATCTTCTTCGATATCCGCACAAGCTTGGAAAGAGTCGAATTTAATGGCGACGGATTATCCAACGCCCTGGACGTCAGCGACACCATCGAAGCTGGAAATCACCTCACCGGCACCATCATCCACACCCTCAGCGAAAGCGCTGGCCAGACTATCTCCATCATTGTAGAAAACAACAACACCGGCACCGCTCTGCGTTACTACGACAACCCAAACAGCAATCTCGCCGGCCAAAACCTGGCCGCAACCAACCACTTCAGAGCGCTCACTTTTCCCTCTTGCTGCACCCGCTACGCCCACATTCAGGATTCGCTGAACTTCAATCACCACATCACAGCCAAGCGCCAATGGAGCCTGATGGCCGGCGCCGCGGGACAAGACACGAATCTCTCGGCCATCCAATTCACCCCTTCAACCGGGACTATTCTGTGGTCAGGAGCGTCATTGTCTCTCCCTGCCTACCTAAACCCCGCCATAGTCCTCTCCACATCAGATTTGTTCAGTTTTTCCACCTCTGTTATAGATGAAACACTGCCCCCGCCCCAGTTGAGCTTTTCCTGTCACCCCAACCCTCTGCCAGCCACCTCCGCTCTAAATCTGAAAAGTCCCCAACCCATCCGGAATTTCATGCTTTACAATACCCGCGGCCAAAAGGTCTTTTCCCAAACTCTGGCAGATGCTAAATTAGAGGCGGCAATCAACCTGCCCGGTCTTCCCGCTGGGCTCTATCTGATGAGGATTAACGGCTATTCTGGAGCAAGCGCGGTTCGCAAACTGGTCATTTTACCCTAAGTCTCTGCAAAATCCATCGACTGGCAGACTACTGGCATCCGGGGAACATAATGGATAGAGAAAATGGGGTATATCCTCTTTTCTATTGACAGAAAGGTGGCAAATGATTTTTGTTGTATATTGGCGAACTTTGTTTGCCAGAAAGGATAAAGACTTCAATCTGGAGAAGTTATGAAGATTCTTATTACCGGCGGTGCCGGATTTATCGGCTCGCATTTAGCGGAAAGACTACTGGAAGACGGACATCAGGTCAGCATTATCGACAATCTTTCCACCGGCTGCCTGGAAAATATCGAAACGATCAAGGAAAACGGAAACTTCCACTATACGATCGGCAGCGTCCTCGACCGGGAGCTGATGGAAAAACTGATGGCCGGAATCGACCAGGTTTACCATCTGGCCGCGGCTGTGGGCGTGAAATACATCATCGAAAACCCCCTGCTTTCGCTCAAAACAAACGTCATGGGCACAGACAACGTTTTGGAGCTTGCCAACAAGCACAAGGCAAAGGTGCTGATCACCTCGACCTCAGAAATTTACGGCAAAAGCGAAAAAGTCCCCTTTTCCGAGGATGACGACCGCCTGCTTGGCTCCACCCGCATCAGCCGCTGGGGTTACAGCGATAGCAAGGCCATCGACGAATTTATGGCGCTGGCCTACTTCCGGGAAAAGCGTCTCCCCGTGGTCATCGTGCGCTGCTTTAACACCGTGGGGCCGCGTCAGACAGGGCAATATGGCATGGTCTTGCCCAAATTTATCAAAGCAGCCTTGCTGGACCAACCTCTCATAGTCTATGGGTCTGGTAAACAAACCCGCTGTTTCGCCGATGTATCTGACGTTGTGGAAGCTTTTATCAAGCTGATGAACACTCCCAACTGCCTGGGCGAAATTTTCAATGTGGGCACCACAGAAGCCATTTCCATGGAAGACCTTGCCCATAAGGTAAAACAAATGTGCGACAGCAAATCCCGTATCGAGCGCATGAGCTATGAAGAGGCTTTTGAAGAGGGTTTTGAAGATATGATGAACCGCATGCCCAACCTGGATAAGATCAAAGAGTATATCGGCTACGAACCAAAATATAATCTGGATGGCATCATCCAGCGGATGATCGATTATTATGAAAACTAAGCTGTTAACTGTCATGTTGCTCGTTTTGGCTTGCTTTCTGGCCGCGCAGAACATCCCGCAACTGACAGGACAGGTACTGATCTCAGTTAATGTGACAGGCTTTGTGCCCAATCCGGGAACCTATCAGGTGACACCGCTCGCCAGGATCTCAGACGTCGTCAAAATCGCCGGACGTGCTGCCTCGCTGGCGCCGACCAGCCAAAACCTGTCTCCACAACTGTTCCGTGAAGCCGAACGCGATTCTCTGTTCGAAAACTATCAGGGCCTGCGCAGCGTGAAACTAACCCGGGGCAAAGAAACCAGAACCTATGACCTGCTCAAATTTATGCGCGCTGGCGACCTTGAGCAAAACCCGCTGCTCAAAGACGGTGATCTGATCAAGGTGCCATCTCTAGATACTTCTGTAAGCATCTCCGGTGAAGTCTATTTCCCAGGTGAATATGAGTATGTGCCGGGTGACCGGCTGTCCGACATCCTGGCCTTGACGCAGGGATTCACTCTGGAGGCGGACCGCAAGACGGTCAATCTCTATCGCTACCGGGAGAACTCTCCCGAATTTGAGCTAATGCGGATTGATCTGCAGACCCAACGCGCGGAAGATATTGTTTTACAACCCCATGACCGGATCAGCGTGACTGCAAGCACGGAACACCGCCGCGCCTGGAAGATCACGGTGGAAGGTGACGTTAAAGCGCCCGGAGAATATTACCTCGGTGAAAACACCACCCTATACGACATCCTCATCCGCTGCGGCGGTCCTACGTCTCGCGGGAACTTACATAGCGCCATTTTTGCCAACCGGACCGGCTCCCAGAATCCCGATCCCGAGTTTGAACGCCTTATGCGGATTGATGTCTCGAACATGACCTCAATGGAGTATCGTTACATGCTGAACCGCATCCGCCAATACCAGGGCCGCTACAGCGTGGACATTTCCCGCACCTGGGAATCCCAGGGTGCTGAGGCCAATCCAGTTCTGCGCGACGGAGATTATCTTTTTGTGCCGCAACACATGGACATGGTGGAGGTGAGCGGCCAGGTGATCCATCCCGGCCTGATACCCTGGCTGGAAGGCGCCAACTATGAATATTACATCCACCAGGCCGGCGGCTACACCAACAACAAACGCTGGAACGGAACCCGGGTCATCAGCGCCGCCAGCGGCAACTGGGTGAAACCAAGCAAGAAAATGACCCTCGGCCCCGGTGACACCATATATGTTTCGGAAAAAGACACTTACGATACCTGGACCCGCTTCAAGGACATCATGCTGATTACATCCCAGGTGATCACGATCTTCCTTGGCATACGCAGTCTTACGAATTAAGGAGATAAATTTTGAAAGTACCAATGCTTGATCTGCAAGCGCAATATGAACCTTTGCAGCCCCGAATCAGGGCGGCAATGGACAAGGTGATGAGCGAAAATAACTACATTATGGGCCATCAGGTGAAAGAACTGGAAGAGAAAATGGCCGCCTATTTGGGCGTCCGCTTTGCCATCGGCTGCGCTTCCGGAACCGACGCTCTGGTTTTGGCCATTCAGGCTTTGGGAATAGGGCCCGAAGATGAGGTCATCACCACACCCTTCACCTTCTTCGCCACCGCTTCCTCAATCTGGAGAAACGGTGCCAAACCCCGTTTTGTGGATATCGATCCCCGCACCTTCAATTTGGACCCGGACAAGATCGAGGCCGCCATCACGCCCCGCACCAAAGCCATCATGCCGGTACACCTATTTGGTCAATGCTGCGATATGGAACGGATTATGAAGATTGCCCGCAAACACCATCTGAAAGTGATTGAAGACAACGCCCAGGGTATAGGCTGCACCTGGAACAAAAAGATGAGCTGTTCCTTCGGGGATGTCGGAACCCTGTCCTTCTTTCCGAGCAAAAACCTCGGCGCCATGGGCGACGGTGGCATGTGCATCACCAACGATGCGGATCTGGCAGCCAAACTGCGCCAGCTGAGGGTGCATGGCGAGAATCCCAAATATTACCACAAATGGGTGGGCTTGAACAGCAGGCTGGATACGCTCCAGGCGGCAATCCTGGACGTTAAGCTGGACCATCTGGCCAGTTGGAGCGAAGCCCGGCGCGCCAATGCCGCCTATTACAACGAACGTCTGGCCGGCATTCCCCAGCTTCGCACACCCTACATCGCTCCGGAAGCTGTTTCCATCTACAATCAATACACCCTCATCAGCGAGGAGCGCGACGCGCTGCTGGCGCATCTCAAATCCCGAGACGTGGGTTGTGCCGTCTATTATCCGCGGCCCTTACATCTACAGGAATGTTTTGCCGGACTGGGTTACAAACAAGGCGACCTGCCCGTGGCCGAGGAAATGTCCCGGAAGGTGCTTTCGATCCCAATCTACCCGGAACTTTCGGAAGCCCAAAAGCTATACGTCTTTGATGCCATTAGGGATTTTCACCGGGGGAAGTAACAATGAACATCATCGTTTGCATCAAACAAGTGCCCAACACCACCGAGATCAGGATTGATCCGGTTACCAACACCCTCATCCGGGAAGGTGTGGAAAGCATCCTTAATCCTTTCGACACCTACGCCATTGAGGAAGCTGTGCGCCTCAAAGAGAAGTTTGGAGGCACCGTCACAGCTCTCTGCATGGGGCCGCCCCAGGCAGAGGAAACCCTGCGGGAAGCGGTTTCCCTGGGCGTGGATGAGATAGTTTTGCTATCCGACCGCCGTTTCGCCGGTGCGGACACATGGGCTACGAGTCTGACTTTGGCCGCCGCCATCAAAAAGATAGGAGTCTGTCCTTTGATCTTCACCGGACAACAGGCCATTGATGGCGATACAGCGCAGGTGGGACCGGGTATCGCGGCTCACCTGGATATCCGTCAGGCCTGTTTCGTGCGCCGGATCGAAGAGATCACAGAATGCCACATCACTCTCCAACGCTTGATGGAAGACGGTTTTGACCGCCTGAAACTGAAACTGCCGGCCGTGATTACCGTGGTGAAAGAGATCAATACCCCGCGTCTGCCTTCCCTGCGCGGAAAACGCAACGCCAGAACGGCCGAGCTGAAGGTTTGGAACGCTGACGACCTCGGCCTGGACGAAAAGGAAATCGGCCTCAACGGTTCGCCCACGCAGGTGGTGAAAATTTTTACACCCAAACACGATAAGCAGACCGAAAAGTTCAGCGGCACAACTGACGAGGCCGCGGACCTCATCGCTCAACGTCTGGACCGCATTACCCGGGGAGGATGACCTTGCTGCAGTATCCCAATATCGACCCCACAATCGTAAGTTTTTCTCTCCTCGGAAGGGAAATGGCCATTCGCTGGTACGGTTTTTTCTACGTTCTGAGCTTCATCCTGGGCTACATCTTATACCGTCATATGCTGAAACTGAGGGGCGTAAAGATCAGCCAGGAACAGTATGAGGGTGCCATCTTTGCCGCAATGCTGGGCGTGATCCTGGGCGGCCGGCTGGGCTATGTCCTGTTCTACAATCTGCCCTGGTATCTGCACCATCCGCTGGAGATCTTCTTTGTCTGGGAAGGAGGAATGAGTTTCCACGGCGGCGCTCTGGGCGTGATCATCGCCTGCTGGATCTATATGAAGCGGCAGAAGCTGAATTTTTTCCGCCTTGCCGACCCCGCCATACCTTTGGTGGCAATAGGTCTGGGGCTGGGACGCCTGGGCAATTTCATCAACGCCGAACTCTGGGGCAAAGTGACCACCCTGCCATGGGGAATGGTTTTCCCCGGCACCGATGCCGGACCTCTGCCTCGCCATCCCACCCAGCTTTACGAGATGTTCCTGGAAGGGATCGTGCTTTTCACCGTCAGCTTCATCCTGCTTAAAAAGAGCAAAAAGGAAGGGATTGTTTTCTGGACCTTCATCGGCCTCTACGGCCTGTTCCGTTTTCTGGTGGAATTCGTGCGAGTGCCAGATTCCCTGGATGTTTACGACAAATACGGTTATTTCCTGGGCTTCATGACCATCGGCCAAATCCTCAGTTTTCTGATGATGGTGGCCTCTGCAATAGGTATCTGGCTGCTCTATAATAAAAAAGAGGAGGTAAAAGCGTGAAAAGATTCATTCCCGTTCTAATTCTGATTTTGGTGCTGTTGCTGGGGGCCTGCGCCACCCTTAAACCTGGAGATAAAGTTTCCCTGCTGCGTGCCGAAATGGTCCGCTGGCAAAACTTCAGCGCCGACGGCGTTATTCGCGTCACCCATTCCGGCCTGACCCTGCATAAACTGTTTGTTCTGGCCAAAACCACCGAATCAGCCCGACTGGACATGCTGGACGGCGGAGCTTTCGGGATTTCACCCACACCTTTGGTTTCGGTGTATGTGGCCGATTATCTAGCCGTCGAATCAAATTTCCTGCCCCAGTTGCAGACTATGGCCCTGGCTCTCCCCGATCCCTCCGAACAAATGGCCCTGCTCGCCGATTCCGATGCCCTGATCGAAAGATATGGCCAGCAGATCACGAAATCAGGCAGCCTGGATGTCAATGAAACGCGCCTCAGCTTCACTCCTCAGATGAAGCTGGAAAAGATCCTGGATCTCTCTTCAGGCGCAGAGATATCCATAAGCTATAATTCCAAGGGCAACCCGGACAAGGTAATCTTCAGCATCTCCAAAAACACCGCGATAGAACTTTTGGTGGACAACATCAGCTACGGCGGGGCCACAACGGTTCCTCTGCCGAAACCGGACACATCCTCCGAGCCGGAAAATCTTATGGACCTGCTGAAAGGATTTAACAAACAGCCATGATCAGCCGTTATAGCATGCCGGAAATGGAGCGGGTCTGGACCCAGCAAAACCGCTATGAATGCTGGCTGGAGGTGGAGCTTGCCGCCGCCCGGGCCATGCACGAACTGGGAATCATCCCCGATGAGGACTGGCAGGCCATCTCCGACAAAGCCGATTTTTCCTGCGAACGCATCGACGAGATCGAGGCCGTCACCCGGCACGATGTAATCGCTTTTCTCACCAACGTCGCGGAATACGTTGGCGAACCTGCCCGCTGGATCCACTTTGGCCTGACCTCTTCAGATACCCTGGATACGGCCACCGCCCTGCAGTTGAAACAATCCGGTGAACTGATCCTGGCCGAACTGCACCGTCTGGCCGAAACCCTCAAACTGAAAGCCCGCGAACACCGCCGTACCATCTGCATGGGACGCTCGCATGGCATTCACGCTGAACCCACGTGTTTCGGGCTCAAATTTGCCCTCTGGCACGACGAAACCAAGCGTAATATCGACCGCATGCAATACGCCATCGAAACCATTGCAGTAGGCAAGTTCAGCGGAGCGGTGGGAAATTTTGCCCATATCGATCCCCGTGTGGAAGAGCTGGCCTGTAAACATCTGGATCTCAAGCCTGCCAATGTCTCCACCCAAGTGCTGCAGCGCGACCGCCACGCCTTTTTCCTGAGCGAATTGGCCCTCCTGGGCAGCCTCATCGAAAAGATAGCCCTGGAAATCCGCCATCTTCAGCGCACCGAGGTCCAGGAAGCAGAAGAGAACTTCTCCAAAGGTCAGAAAGGCTCCTCTGCCATGCCTCACAAACGCAATCCCATTCTCAGCGAACAGCTTTGCGGCCTGGCCCGGCTCCTGCGCACGAATTCCCTCGCCGCTCTGGAAAACAACGCTCTCTGGCACGAACGCGATATTTCCCACTCGTCTGTGGAGCGCGTGATTTTGCCCGATTCCTGCATCCTCGCCCACTATATGCTGGCCAAGTGTTGCA